>USHL01000181.1 GCA_900554525.1 uncultured Oscillospiraceae bacterium
TAATCGGTAAGCCAGTATTCGTTCTTTTTTTGGAAACGCTGATAATCGCGGCTGCGCATATTAAAGCGGTCTGCCGCTTTTTTGAGCAGCGGTATTTTAAAGGCTCTTGCTTTTTTATAGTCTACGCTGTCGGGGAATTCGGCCTCTGGTATATCCGAAGGCTCAAGATATCCTTCGTTTACAAGCGTTTCTATATCTATGAAGAGCATTTCTCCTGCAAATGAGCATACCGAGCTGTAAGGCGAGTTGCCTTTGCCGACCGGGCAGAGCGGAAGTATCTGCCAGTATTTTTGACGGGTTTTCTTCAGAAAATCCACAAATCTGAAAGCTTCTCTGCCGAACGACCCTATTCCGTAATCGGAGGGCAGTGAAGATATATGCAGAAGAATGCCGCTTTCCTTCGGATATTTTACGTCTTCATCCTTTAACAGCACCTGCCGCCACCCCTTTTATAATATATTTCTGACTTGAAAGATAAAAAGCAATGACGGGTATTATCGAAAGCACCAGCATCGCCATCATAGCGCCCATATCCACCGAGCCGTAACCGCCCTTAAGATATTGTATGGCGACCGGAATGGTTTTATAATCCTTTCCTATAACAAGATAGGGAAGCAGATAGTCGTTCCATATCCACATGGTATTGAGTATCGCTACGGTGATGGCGGTAGGCTTCAATATCGGAAAAACGACCCGCCAGTAGGTCTGCAGCGGATTGCAGCCGTCTATTGTAGCGGCCTCTTCTACACCCAAGGGCACGGTTTTGATAAAGCCCGAAAACATGAACACCGAAAGCCCCGCGCCGAAGCCGAGATAAATCAGTATTATTCCGAGAGGATTGTCAAGCCGCAGCAGGTTGGCGATTTTTGACATGGTGAACATCACCATTTGAAACGGAACTATCATTGAAAAGACCAGCGCGTAGTATAAAAGCGAGGTAAATTTTGATTTTACACGTACTATATACCACGCGCACATAGAAGTGAAGATTATTATCGCGGCAATGGAGAAGAGCGTAATGAACAGCGACCAGCCGAAAGCGGCGGTAAAGCCGGTGTTTTTTATGCCGGTCGTATAGTTTTCAAGACCTGCGAAGGTCTCGGCCGTGGGAAGCAGAAAGGGCTCCTGATTTATCGAAAATTTTGATTTAAAGGAGTTTATCAGTACTACCGCGACGGGGAATATGAATGCGGCAGCTAAAGCCAGCAGCAGAATAAAGCATACCGCGTTGATGATTTTTCTCTGCATGTCAGCTTTCGACCTCTTTTCTGCGCGTCAGCCAAAGCTGAGCTAAGGCAATGACTGCTACTATGATAAAGAAAACCACTGCCTTTGCCTGTCCGACGCCCTCGTAGCCGTTGCGTGAATAAAAGGTTTCGTAAATATTGAGGGCTACCATCTGTGTGCGTTCGCCCGGGGCTCCTGCGGTCAGCGCCAGATTCTGGTCAAACAGCTTGAAGGAATTGGTAAGCGTAAGGAACAGGCAGATGGTTACAGACGGCATAACAGAGGGAATGGTTACTCTGAAAAGAGTGGTAACGGCGTTTGCTCCGTCTACCTTTGCCGCCTCTAAGATATCGCCGGGGATATTCTGTATCCCCGCGATATAAATTATCATCATATAGCCTATCATCTGCCAGTGCATCAGTATGACAAGCCCCCAGAAACCATAGGTAGGGTCAGATGTTATAGAATAACCGTACCGATAAAGCACACCGTTGATAATGAGCTGCCAGATATACCCGAGCACAATGCCGCCTATAAGATTCGGCATAAAAAATACCGTGCGGAAGAAATTTGTGCCGGGAAGCGAGCGGGTGAAGAGCATCGCGAGGATAAAAGCTATAACATTGATACCGATTACCGAAACTATTACAAATTTGACCGTAAACCATAAGGCGTCCAAAAACTGCCGGTCGTCTGTGAATGCGCGGATATAATTTGAAAAGCCCACAAAGGTGGCGTCGGTCACTGTTCTGAATTCAGTGAAGGATAGCGCTACACCCATTATAAACGGGACCGCGAAGGCTATTATAAATGCGATAAGCGTCGGCAGTACGAATATCGGGAAATAGCGTTTTACCGTCTTGTCCATTTAAGCTCGTTCACTCTTCCATTTGTCAGTAATTGTTTTTTCGACATCGCCCCAGCTTTTATTGCCCTGAACATAATCCAGCAGCGCGCTCCCGACGTCTTTTTTATAGGCCTCACTCGGAAAAGATGTGAATATCCATGGGACAGTCTTGACCGAGTCGTCGTTCATATAGCGTATTACTTCCTTTGCAAGCGGATCATCGGGTCCTTCGTCCTCGCTGAAGGTGTTGAATGGGGTGATGAAATTAAGCTTGTTGGTTACATAATCCTTGCCGGTTTCGCTTGAGAAAAGCCATTCAAGAAATTCCAGAGAAGCTTTCTGCTGTTCCTCGCTTGCGTTTTTATTGATTGCAAGATAGTTTTCGGTGCCGATGCAGATGCCCTGGCCTGCCTCGCCCTCAATGCCGGTGTAAAGCGGCAGCATTTTGATATCCTCTGCTTTTACGGTATTGCCGTCGACTCCTGAAATCTGCGACCAGCCCCAGTTGCCGTTCTGCACCATAGCCGCCTGGCCGAGTGCGAACTCCGCCATAGAATCGGCAACGGATTTGGAGCCGAGAAGTGTCGGAGCGCTGACCGAATTGTTGATATAAAGGTCAAAAAGGTTTTCGAAGTTTTTGGCGTATTTGAAGGTTATTTCCTTGGCGGCGAGCCCGGTGAGTGTCGGGTCAGCATCCTCATCGGTTTCGGAAAACTCATAATAAAGCGGAACGTTCAAAAGGTGAGTCTGCCAGCGCCAGTCCTCGCCGCTCGAAAGCGAGGTAGAGGCAAAAACGCCTTTGATTCCAAGCTCGTCTTTTTTGGCGGTCATATCTTCGACTACCGTCTTAAGCTTATCGAAGCTGTCGATTTCGTCGGCTGATTTGAGCGGACTCTTTTTGTCGGAAAGGGCAAAGTACTTTTTCATAATCGCATCGTTATAGATGATACCGTAGCCCTCTACAACATAGGGAATGGCGTATACGCCGTCGCCGTCTTTAATGGCAAGACTTTTATCGGAAAGCATCGAATAGAGCTTGCTGTCCTTAATATCGAGACAGTATTCTTTCCAGGCATCGTAGCCTATCGGCCCGTTGACCTGAAAAATAGTCGGAGCGCTGGATTTGGCAATTTCCGATTTAAGGGTCTGTTCGTAGGTGTTGGCGGCCGCGGTTACAACCTTGACCTTAACACCCTTTTCTTCCTCATATTTTTTTGCCAGCTCCTCGTAAACTGAAGCGGATTCCGGCTTGAAATTGAGAAAGTATACTTCTCCGCTGTTCTTATCGGAGCCGCAGCCCGCCATAGAACAGCATATGCATAATAATGCTAAAATTAATGAAACCGTTTTTTTCATTTGAGATCCTCCTTAAAAGATTTCTTTTTATAACTTTCCACAAAACAAGGAAAAAATACCGAAAATCTTTAATTATTGACTTACGGCAGTTAAAATGTTAAAATCAAAGGGCTTAATAAGAGTCTTCGGTGCTTTTAAAGCTGATGCTTCAGCATCAATGGAATAGAGGTGAAATTCCTCTGCGAACTCGTCGCCGTAATTTGCGAGAATTTTTCAATATGTCACTGCTTTCAGCGGGAAGGCGGAAAATTCGTTTGCGGTCTGCTGTCGGCCGCATGAAGCAATAAGTCGGAATACTTGCCGGAGATAATCAATACAAACAGCCACGAGTTATTGGCGGTGTATTGAAACGGAATCCGCTTGGTATTGAGGGCGGTTCTTT
>USHL01000182.1 GCA_900554525.1 uncultured Oscillospiraceae bacterium
TATATACATTGTAGTGTTTATAAATAGTACATCTTTTCCTTGCGCTTTCCATTTTTTATAAAACATAAGTATATATATAATAATTAAAACAATAAAATCAATTATTTCCCCCATATCCATCTCCCTGACAAATTCCATTTTTTATAATATTGTTTTACTCATATTTCCAGGATAACATCGAATCGCCCTATATGTCAAGATACAAAAAACAAACGTTTTTCAAATTTTTAGGGTCAATTTAAATTTCACATAAAAAACGCCCTTAATAGGGCGTTTTAAAATCCGGATACTATTCAAATTCTATTGTGCCGGACGGTTTGGGCGTAAGGTCATAGAGCACGCGGTTTACATTTTCCACCTCATTTGTTATGCGGTCGGTGATGTGTTTTAAAAGCGGATAAGGAACTTCTTCGATTGTAGCTGTCATAGCATCGGTAGTATTTACGGCGCGTATGATTACGGGGTATGCATAGGTGCGGGCACCGTTTTTAACTCCGACCGAGCGGAAATCCGGAACGACGGTGAAATACTGCCACACCTTACCTTCAAGACCGTTTTTAGCAAACTCCTCGCGCAGTATTGCATCTGATTCGCGGACGGCTTCAAGGCGGTCACGGGTTATTGCGCCCAGACAGCGGACTCCCAGTCCGGGACCGGGGAAAGGCTGACGGTAGACCATATTGTCCGGCAATCCCAGAGCCTTGCCGACAACACGGACCTCATCCTTATAAAGGAATTTGAGAGGTTCCACAAGGGTGAAGTTCAAATCCTCCGGCAGACCGCCTACATTGTGGTGCGCCTTTACGCCGTCACTTTCGATAATGTCGGGATAAATGGTTCCCTGAGCAAGAAACTCGATTCCCTCCTGTTTTCTCGCCTCTTCTTCAAAAACGCGGATGAACTCAGCACCGATGATCTTGCGCTTGTTTTCCGGCTCGGAAACTCCTGCCAGCTTTGAAAGAAAGCGTTCTACGGCATCGACATAAACAAGATTGGCGTCCATCTGATTGCGGAACACTTCGATGACCTGTTCTGGTTCACCTTTTCTTAAAAGTCCATGATTTACATGTACACAAACGAGCTGTTTTCCGATGGCTTTTATCAGCAGAGCGGCGACTACCGACGAGTCGACACCGCCGGACAGTGCGAGCAGCACTTTTTTATCGCCTATCTGAGCCTTAAGTTTTTCCACTTGCTCGGCAATAAACGCATCGGCAAGTGCTTTTGTGGAAATGCGCTCCATACTTTCGGGACGTTTGTTGTTTTCCATTTGTGATTCCTCCGTTTTATTTACTTTATATGATATTTTCTTATCCAATAGGACGGTGTGCAGCTCCAGGCGTGGCAGGCGCTGTTAAGCACGGGCGCGGAATACGGACTCAGGCGTTGGTCGCGGCTGTCGAAGCATTCTGGACAGCAGTCAAAGCCGGCCTTGAGAATATCGCCCCAATAGGATTTTATATATGAAACGGCCTTTTCTGGATTCCCGCAGGAATAAAGAGCCTCGAGGTAATAGTGTGTCATAAACGGTGAGGACATGCGGATTTTGGGATCGTACGCTTCGGTTTTTTCAAGCAGCTCGCGTGCGGAATCCGCAGTAAGCGCACCCGAAAGGGCCGCCCAGACCTGCGACTGCCAGGAGATTTCTCCTTTTTCTGCGGTAAAGAGCCCGGTTTTCGGGTCTTGCCTGCTTAAAAGCGCGGCGTCGGTTTTTTCAAGCAGAGAGTATATTAAGTCTGCCGGGCGGCCGAGCTTTTCGGCAAGCGCCGCCGTATGCCGCAGGGTATATGCAACGTAACCGAGAGCGGCGGTACTGCGGTCGTAATTTCCGTGGTCGATGAAAAACGGCGCGTCAAAGCAGTTTTTTTCGGCGCTGAAAACCGAGGCGGTATATTCTATCTGTTTGGCGGCGACCTCGTAAAGCTCGGCCGGAAGCGAGGCATCACCGGTATTTTCAAGATAATCGCAAAGGCAAAGACAGATGCAGAGTGAATAATCAAGGAATATCCACTGGTCTATATACGGCTTCGTATCGGGAAAAACGCAGGGCGCAACCAGACCATCGTTGTTCAGATGCTCCGCAAACAGGTAAATGCAGCGTTTGATAAGATCAAGGTTGCGGAAGGTTTTGTAATCGACAAGCGCCTGGAGCCGCAGATCGCCTATCCAGAGCCTGCGGTCGCGCTTGGGACCGTCTTCAAAAACATCCTGCTCACATTCCTTCAGAGTCTTGACGCAGATGCGGTCTATTTTTTCCAGCAGAGGATCTGAAATTTCCGCGGGCAGACAGTCTTCGAGACTTACGGCGGATACCGCATCGAGATAAAGCGCGGTTATTTTTATGGCAAAACGCACCGAATCCGACCTTTTGAGCCTTAAATAACGGAAAGAGTAGCGGCGCTCAAGACTGCCGCGGTAAGGCATAAAGGCAACTGTTTTGAAATCATTTTGGAGCCAGCCCTTTGAGAGAGCTTTGGACTCATCCTCGATGGTTTCCATAAGCTCTATCGGCATTTCGGCAAAAGAGAAGTCGATATTTGTGGGCGAGTCGGCGATATGGTCATCCGAACCGTTGTCAAGCTCTAAATGCAGATAACCGGTATAATGGTCGCCGAAATCAACGATTATTTCCTCTTTTTCAAGGATTATCGGAAAAGAAATATCTTCGAGCTTCTCTACGGCATATCCTTGAAAAGCGTTCGGATCAGAGTATACTTTTACAAGCGATACGGGCTCGACCCGCGAATGCTTCAACGGCCTTTTAAAGATATCTGATTTTGTTTCCATTTTTTATACCTCACAAATTATTTTACCGCGGTAAAGAAAAATCTGCGAAAACCGAAAATGATGCCGCCGCTATTGCGGACAGGATAGGCTTTTATCGATTTTTCACGAATACGGTTTTCAAATTCCGCGCCGCGGCTTTTTCCGAGAAAATCAAGATATGGTTTCAGGCGGGTACTCTTTACCCAATCTGTCAGCGCTTTATGATCGGCAAGCGTATGATAGTACTTTGTCTCCCATATATTAAAATCAGAGGCGCAGCCGGAGAGAATATCAAAATATTCACAGGGCGAAAGCGCTTCATTAAAGGGCAGCGTTACGTCCATGAGTCCCCAGTCAGGCTCGGCCGCGGTTTCCTTTATTATTTTGTAAAGAGGCTCATCGCCGTTCATCGGGATCTGTACTGCGAGCACCCCTCCGGGGTTCAGCTTTCCCATTAATTCGGGTATTAGTTTTTTATGATCCGGTATCCACTGCAGACAGGCATTAGAAAACAGCAGATCGAATTTTCCGGTCAGCGCTGCGGCGCTGCAAAGCCTGAATTGAAGACCGGGATATTCCCGCCTCGCCTTTTCGATCATATCGGGCGAGCTGTCGATTCCTGTAAGCTTGGCGTCGGGAAAGAGTTTTTTAAGCACTGCGGTACTGTTTCCGGGGCCGCAACCGATGTCAATTATGCTGTTGATTTTACGCCCGAGCAGACGAACTGCCAGATCAACCGCCGGTTGGGTTCGCTGAGCTTTGAATTTCAGATACAAGGCAGAGTTCCAATCAGACATAAAGCGCTCCTTCTATGTTGTGAAAAAACTGTCACTCCCACTCGTTGCCGAAAGCCACATCTTAACGCTTTTTGTTTATGAACCGTGTGATGTGGTTTTCATATTATTCTGATAATCCATATTATACTGCCTGTACGACGAGAATTTATCAATATCTTATCAGGTGCGATAAAACCGATGGTT
>USHL01000183.1 GCA_900554525.1 uncultured Oscillospiraceae bacterium
GGCCGCATATGCGAACTCGGCCCCGAAAAACACCGTAAAGCCGTGATATTTTTCAGCGGCACGCCGCGCCCTTAATACCGCGGAATAATAAATATCTATCCTTTGCTCAAACGGAATATTCTGCGGCACGCAGGTATTGCCCTTAATAAAATGATCGGTAATAACTATGCCGCTGTATCCCGCTCTATGGTAGGCGCTGACAATTTCCTCGGGTGCGCTTACGCCGCAGAGACTGCCGGCATCGGTATGAACATGCAGATCGTATTTATACATTTCTGACCCCTCAGCAAAACCAAAACAAGCCGAAGGGATATATCCCTTCAGCTTGAAAAGGCAAATTAATTTTCAAGAACCGGAGCATTTCCCTCCATAACGCTACGGAAATCCTCACCCGAAATTTTTTCACGTTCAAAAAGGATTTTAGCAACCTCATGCAGCTTCGGCATAGCCTTATTGAGCAGTTCAAGCGCCTTTGAATACTGCTTCATAACTACGCTTTCAATTTCCTCATCGATGGCCGCAGCGGTCTTTTCCGAATAGTTAGGTGTAGAGGAGAAGTCGCGCCCAAGGAATACCTCATTATTGTCATGACCGTAGGTGACAAGACCGAGCCTGTCGCTCATACCGAACTTGGTAACCATCTTTCTGGCCAGCTCAGTAGCACGGTCGATATCGTTGGAAGCGCCGGTACAGACATCGTCCTGCGTAAGCTGCTCCGCGGCGCGTCCGCCGAGCAGAGAACATATCTGCTCAAGCATTTGATTTTTAGAGGTATGGCCTTTTTCGTCAACCGGAAGATACATAGTATAGCCTGCCGCCATACCGCGCTGTATTATAGAAATCTGGTGTACCGGGTCCTGTGTCGGCAGGAAATAAGATACTATGGCATGGCCTGCCTCATGGTAAGCAGTAACCATTTTATCCTTATCCGAAACGATATGCGATTTCTTCTCCGCGCCCATAACCACCTTAATGGTAGCCTCCTCTATTTCCTCCTGCGTTATAGCCCTTTTGCCATGGCGCACCGCAAGAAGCGCAGATTCGTTTAAAAGATTTTCAAGATCAGCTCCGGTAAAACCGGCAGTGGATTTAGCTATCGTTGCAAGGTTAACATCCGGACCGAGCGGCTTTCCGCGCGAATGAACCTTGAGTATTTCCTCCCTGCCCTTGACATCGGGATAATTTACGGTTATCTGACGGTCAAAGCGTCCGGGACGAAGCAGCGCCTTGTCAAGTATATCAGGGCGGTTGGTAGCAGCGATGACTATAACGCCCTCGTTGGTACCGAAACCGTCCATTTCAACCAAAAGCTGATTCAAGGTCTGTTCACGCTCGTCATGACCGCCGCCGAGACCTGCGCCGCGCTGACGTCCGACGGCGTCGATTTCATCGATAAAAATGATTGCCGGCGCTTCTCTTTTAGCCTCGCCGAAAAGGTCGCGCACACGCGAAGCGCCCACACCGACAAACATTTCAACAAAGTCCGAACCGGAAATAGAGAAGAAAGGCACACCCGCTTCTCCCGCAACCGCGCGGGCAAGCAGAGTTTTACCGGTTCCCGGAGGGCCTACAAGCAAAACGCCCTTGGGTATACGCGCTCCGAGCTCGTTGAATTTTTTCGGGTCCTTGAGGAATTCGACTATTTCCTCCATCTCTTCCTTTTCCTCGTCGGCTCCTGCGACGTCTGCGAAGGTGGTCTTTTTACGCGGGTCGGCTTTTCGCACCTTGGCCTTGCCGAAGCCCATCGTCTTGTCAGCCCCCATGGAGGCGTTCATACGGCGCATAAAGAATACCCAGAAAAGCACCATTGCGCCGATAAGCAGCACCGTCGGCAGCAGATTAAGTATCCAAGACGCCTGCCCGCCGCTCTTATAGTCGTATTTTATATCATAGTCGGGATTTTCCTCAATTATTTTCTCCGCTTTCTCAATGAAAATCGAAGGCGCGGCGACAGTATAAGGATATACCTTTCCGTCCGAGCGCTTGGTGTATTTCAGCTCGCCGCTGTAAAGATTAAGAGTATACTCCGAGATCTCGTTGTTTTCAAGCATATCGATGATCTCATAGTATTTGGTGTCGTCAGTATTCCTGTAAAGATAGGATACCGAAACAATAGCGATTATAAATACGATCGGTATTCCTATAAACAGAAGAATATTTTTAAGATTTTTGTTCAACCGAGGCTTCTCCTTTCCTGCTTGCCCTTATATACTCTGGGCGATAAAACGCCGACATACGGCAGATTTCTGTATTTTTCGTCGTAATCAAGACCGTAGCCTATCACAAATTCATCCGGTATTACCTTGCCCACATAGTCTGCCTCTATATCAGCCTGACGGTTTGAAGGCTTATCGAGAAAGGCACAGACCCTGATACTCGCCGCATTGCGGTCGGCAAGCACCGATTTGAGATATGAGAGGGTTATTCCCGAATCAAGAATATCCTCGACCAGAAGTATATCGCATCCGTCCGGATTTATATCCAAATCCTTTTTGAATTTTACTACTCCGGTCGTTTTGGTTCCGCTGTAGGAGGAGACAGCCATAAAATCTATCTGACATTCGGTCGTTATGCTGCGCATAAGATCCGCCATAAAAACGACCGCGCCCTTGAGAACGCTTACCAGCAGCAGCTTTTTTCCCTCGTAATCGCGTGAAATCTGAGCGCCTAGGCGCGAGCAGATCCCTTTAATTTCCTCCTCGGTGACAAGCACCCTTTCAACATCATCGTTAAGCGACAAATTTTCAACCCCTCAATACGTTTTATTTTGCACTTCAGACGCCTTAATTATCAAAATCCGTTCTGATTTTTCGGTAACGGCGCAGCGGTCGGCCGCACCGATGCCGTAAACCCAGATAACTCCGCCCTCATCAGCTATTACCGGCAGGCTTTCGCGGTCTTCCGGCGGAATTTTATATTCATTGTAAAGCTTTTTGAGCGTCTTGGTACAGCCCTTGCCGCGCAGTCTTATGCTGTCGCCCGCCTGCCTTGTTCTGATTACTGATTTTCCCATAATTTTATCACAGTCAAGCGAATTATTTAATAACAAATTATTAATTTTTCGTCTGTTTGTAAACAAATCGTTAACTGCTTCATGCGTTTCGACCGTGAAACGTTTTCCGGAGAAGCTTTTGTCAGCCCTTTCGGCATAAAGCAGGCCGTTCCGGCAGACGGCCGAAAGTTTTTTCGGCAGACTTGTCCTGCCCTCCCTCAAACATATCGAGTATATATCATTGATATGGCTATTGTCAAGTAATAAATCGGCAAAATATTTTTTTACGGCTCTCACCGCCACGGCGCGCGGCAGAAAAGCAAAGCCGGATACCGAAAGCCTGCCGTCAAGCAGGTTTTCCTCAATATATTTGTCGGCAGCCGCCGAAAGGCAGGCTTCGTCGTCGGAAAGGCTAACAGCAGTCCGCACCGCCGCGAGCTCGGCGGCAGGATTTATTTCCCGCAGGAGAGGCACTATATTGTGCCGTATTTTATTTCTTGTGTAATCGTCCGAAAGATTGGTGCTGTCGGTCACATAAGAAAAGCCGTGCTCAGCAAGACACGCCTCGATCTGCGCCCGCGTGCAGACCAGCATCGGCCGGATGAGCCGTCCGCGCTTCGGCGGAATGCCGGTCAGCCCGGCAAGGCCGGTCCCGCGCGTGAGGTTCAGGAGCACGGTCTCGAGATTGTCGTCCTGCGTGTGTGCCGTGGCGAC
>USHL01000184.1 GCA_900554525.1 uncultured Oscillospiraceae bacterium
ACACCTCGGTTTCGGTCAGCGTAAGTATTGAAGTCGAGCCGAACAGCGTGCTGCATACGTCGCCCGAAATATTAGGCGATGAAGAAAAAATATTTATAAGCAGATAGCCGATTGCCAGCGCTCCTACCGAAAGCATTGCGATAGCGGCGTCTCCCCTGATTTTAGCGTTGGCGCCGGATCTCAGCAGCAGCACCGCGCAGACGACGGTCACCGGAAGCACCAAAAGCATCTCGTCCGAAAAATTGAGCACCGAGGCTATCGCCAGTGCACCGAACGCCACGTGCGACAGCCCGTCGCCGATAAAGGAAAGCCTTTTCAGCACAAGCGTTACGCCGAGAAGCGAGGAGCAAAGAGCTATCAGCACCCCCACTATCAGGGCATATCTGACAAACGGATATTCAAAATATCTGACAAGCGTTTCTAACATTCGGCATCACCGCCTATATGATATTCTTCCCGCCGGCCGAAAAAAACTCTGCCGCCTATATGCAGTACGTGGGTCGCATATTTCAGCGCCGACATATCATGCGTTATCATAATAACCGCCATTCCCGCCCTATTGAGCTCTTCGATTATGTCGTACATTTCGGAGGCGGCTTTGGGGTCAAGCCCCGTCACAGGCTCGTCGAGAAGCAGCAGCCTGTCGGCGGCGCAAAGGGCTCTGGCCAACAGCACACGCTGCTGCTGACCTCCCGAAAGCTCACGGTAGCACTTTCTTTCAAGCTCCGCAATATCTAAGCGTTCCAGACAGCGGCGCGCCTCTTTCTTGTCCGCACGGCTGTAAAACGGACGTATGCCGCGCTTAGCGAGCCTCCCGGAAATCACTATTTCAAACACGCTCGCCGGAAAATCACGCTGTACTGCGGTCTGCTGCGGAAGATATCCTATCCCGCCGTCAAGCCCCGGACGCTCTATCACACCGAAAAGCGGACGGTGCAGATTCAAAAGCGCTTTTATAAGGGTGGTTTTGCCCGAGCCGTTTTCGCCGACAATGCAGAGATAATCTCCGCTGTTCACCGAAAAGCTTATATTCTCTGCCACCGTCCTCCCCTCGTAGCCGAGGGTCAGATTTTCGCATTTTAAAAGCTCCAAATCAATCTTCCTTTCCGCACCTCAAAGCCGTTGCCCGCCCCGCTGAACAGGTGCTTTTTCAACTCTGAAATTTCCCGTTTAAAAAATATAATCCGCTCTGTTAAGCAAGCGCCTTTTTTAAAACCTCTAAATTTTTTTCCATAGCGGAAATATACTCCGCTCCGTTTTCGGCGTCCTTAAGCGTGGTGGACTGCAGGCTGTCGACCGTAAGTATTTCCTGATCCTTTGTATCGGTGCCGGAGATAACGGTTTCGGCAAGCTTTTTATCCGAACCGTCTATGACCAGCACATATCTTACGCCGTATTCATCTATCATATCGGTAAGCTCTGCCGCCGTTTCAAAGCTTGCCTCGCTTTCGGCTGAGCAGCCGTCAAACGCGGCGTATGCAGTCAGTCCGTATTCATCGCACAGATACCTGAAAGGATAACGGTCGGCAAATATAAGCGGTCTTTTGGCCGACTGCTCCGCAGCCGAACGGTATTCACCGTCAAGCGCTTCAAGCTCTTTTATATAATTTTCGGCGTTTTCTCCGTACGGAATTTTGCCGCTTGTATCGGTTTTTTCAAGCGCATCTGCTATTTTTTCGGCAAACAGCGCGGCGTTCTTCGGTGAAAGCCAGACATGCTCATCGTACTCGTCGTGGCCGGGTATCTTCCTTGCGCCGTCACCCAGCAGCTCCAAAAGCCGCAGTACGGTGCGGCCGCTGGCCGGCGATTGCTCCGCAGCCTCGGTTATCCACTTATCCGATTCCCCGCCTATATATATCAGCAAATCGTATTCGGCGATTTTTACCATATCCTCCGCCGTAGCCTGATAGCTGTGCATATCGGAATTCCCGCCGGAAATAAAATAAATCTCCGCGCTGCCGCCGGTAATCACACGCACCCAGTCATAAACCGGAAAGACAGTGCATACTATTTTCAACTCACTGCCCGACGGGGCTTCGGAGCTGCTTTCCGACGGTCTTACCGTCTTGCCGCAGCCCGCAAGCAGGCAAATCGCCGCCGCAAGAGCTGTTATTTTCAGAAATACATTTTTCATTTCGGACCTTCTTTTCTAATTTGCAACTCACTTGCAAATTAGTATACTGCAAAAACAGGCCGCTGTCAACCGAAAATGTAGATTTTTAGGTTGATATATGCCGTGAATTATTATATAATAGACTTAAAATTGTCCGATTGAGAGGATAAGCCGTGAAAAATTTAATTTTCAATATTTACAAAACCCTGTTCTTTTTCGATTTTGCGGTAATCGTTATATACTTTATACCCGATATAAAGCTCGAAAATCCCGCTTTGCTCGCCCTCTGGCGTGAGTCGATGTCATTTGCGGCGGTTGTGTTCTTTACACTCTTCTTTACACGCGTCGTTGAGAAGAAAAAGCTTAAGGTCCCGTTTTTTAATAATAAGCTCCGCAATTATTCGACAGGCCTTGTCTGCGGAATAATTGTCTCTGCTGTGCCGGTGCTGCTGCTTTGGCCGTTCAAAATGTTCGAGATCACCGGGCAAAACAGTGTTAAAGGAATTGTGTTCTGGCTTTTGGCGATACTTTTCAACACTATGACTGCCGAGCTGCTGCTTCGCGGTTATCTGTTCCGTCTTTACCGCCGCTATTACAGCTTTACAGTTACCACGGTCATAATCGTATTACTTTATGTATCCCTTAACCTTACCCTTTTCAGCCGCGGTCTGATAATCTCCGTCAATCTGCTGGCGCTTAACATTCTTTTGTGTCTGGTGACTGAATATACAAATTCCGTATTTACTCCTATCACCGCCAGCTTTGTCTACACCGCCGTAAGCTCGTTCGTACTCGGCAGCTATTCCCTCGGCGAGGAATATCCCTCTCTTTTCAATACCTCCTTCAAGGGCATCAAATATCTTTCGGGCGGCGAACAGGGTCCTCTCGGCGGGCTTGTCCTTTTTGCGGTCACCGCAGCGGTATGCGCATTTTTTATTGCAAAGCTCAGAAAACGAAAAGCTAAGACCGCTGTTCCCCGTTATCATACTACCACACGCAGGGCATAAATTCATCTCCTGTTTTTCTCACAGCTAAAATGCGGTTTTATAACCGCGGGCTACTCTAACTCTATTACAGAGTATTTACTTTCTTTTTACTTTGTGTACTTATCGGTATCAAAAACCCATTTAAAAATATTTTTAAATGGGTTTATTTATATGAAAAAGCAGTGTATGTTCTCATACACTGCTTTATTTCAACACCTGTTGCTTTTTTCGCTTCTTGAAATGAAGAGCGTAGTTAAGAGCGCCAGCAAAAGTACCAGTGCCAAAATTGCTATCGGCACAAGCGATGTGATAACAAATATCGCCAAAAATGCACCGATAATAATTCCCAGCACTAAGAAAAACAGCGAGGCTAAAATCAAGGCGATGATACCTGTCCACCTGTTACAGGCACAGCTACCGCTATATACGCGGCTGTTATCCGTACAGCCGCCGCTTCTTTCCCGCAGGTCCCTGCAGTCAAACATTGCTTTCACATCCTTAAAAATATTGACCTTAAGTCAATACATTATATGTGAAAAAAGGGCTGTCTGCTACTTCATAAATTCATACATAGCACGGTAGCACATATA
>USHL01000185.1 GCA_900554525.1 uncultured Oscillospiraceae bacterium
GCCCGACAATATTGTACAGCAGCAAAAATATAAAGGCGACAATAATATTAGCCAGCGGCCCGGCCAGAGCCGTTATCGCCATTCCCGCCTTTGGGTTTTTGAAATTCCGCGCGTCAATCTGCACGGGCTTTGCCCAGCCGAAGCCGAAGAAAATTATGCAGAGCGCACCGAGATAGTCTATGTGGGCAAGCGGGTTCAGGGTAAGCCTGCCCTGATACCTTGGGGTATTATCGCCCAGCCTGACCGCCGCAAAGCCGTGAGCAAATTCATGCACCGGCATTGTAAGAAATACTACGGCGAGAGAGGAAAGTATATATATTATTACCTCCCTTATATCCATACCGCCGCCAAGCAAGCTGTATAACAAGCCATACCACTCCATTCTGATACATTTAATTATAACGCAAACCGCCTGCAATTACAAGCAAATCATTTTCGAAAATAGGCGCAGACCCTTTCCGCCAGCGCAGGGCTCATGCCGGGGGCGGCGGCAAGCTCCCCGGGAGAGGACTCCCTGATTTTTTTCACCGTGCCGAAATGCTTTATCAGCGCCGCGGCGCGTTTCGGGCCTATGCCCTCTATCTCGGTAAGCTCGCTTTTAAGCATCGCCTTTGTACGCCTTGCCTTATGATACCCTATTGCAAATCGGTGCACCTCGTCCTGAATATTTGTCACCAGCGTAAAAGCACGGCGGTTTGACCTTATCGCGATATCCCCGCCCGAGGTGGCTATCGCTCTGGTGCGGTGCTTTGAATCCTTTACCATTCCGAATACCGGGACATTTACTCCATGCTTACTCATCACCGGAAGCACAGCGGCGATCTGCCCCCTGGCGCCGTCAAGCAGAATAAGATCGGGCAGGACCGAAAAGCCCTCGTCCTCCCCCTTTTCATACTCGGCAAAACGGCGGTCAAGCACCTCAGCCATAGAGCGGTAATCGTCCTGCCCGGCAAACGACCTGATTTTAAAGCGCTTATAAGCCGCCTTATAGGGTCTTCCGTCCTTATAAACTATCATTCCGGCGACATTTTCGCTTCCGGCAGTGTTGGATATATCGTAAGCCTCGATATAACGCGGAGTGGCTGCCAGCCCTAAAAGCTGCGCCAGCTCGTTAAGCGCAGACATTTCCCTGCCTGTACGCTCGGTTTTTTCCGAAAGATTTTCGGCGGCGTTGTTAGCGCACATATCAAGCAGCTGTTTCTGCTCGCCGAGCTTAGGGTTAATAAAAGTCACCTTATGACCCGCTTTTTCGGTAAGCCAGCGCTCGGCTGCCTCAAAGCCTTCGGTCTCGATATCTATAAGTATTCGGGAGGGCAGATCGGTGCGGTCCATATAATACTGCTGAATAAATTCACCGTACAGCGATTCTCTTTCCGACACGCCCTCAATGAAAAAGTGCTGTTTATCGGTAAGACGGAAATTGCGGAAGGTTATAACCTCGGCACAGGCGGTTTCGCCTATAAACGCCGCGGCAATGACGTCTTCGCTCTTATACGGCGCGCGCACCACCTTCTGCTTCTGATGTACCTTTTCAATCGCGTTTATGCGGTCTCTCAGCCTTGCCGCCGTCTCAAACTGTAAATTTTCCGCCGCTTCGTTCATCTTTTCGCGCAATGCTTCCACATTGCTGCCGCCGGCGTCGCCATGCTTTATAAAATCCACCGCCGCCGCCACTGTTTCGAGATATTCCTCAAGGCTTATCTTGCCGCGGCATGGGGCGTCGCAAATGCCGATGTGATAATTAAGGCAGGGCTTGGACGGTCTGTCGAAGCTTCTCGTACAGTCGGGCAGTTTAAAAATCTTGCGCGCCTCGTCTGCGGTTTCCCTGACGATATAACCCGAATTATACGGCCCGATATACTCGCCGTTTTTATCGGTCGACTTTGATGTGGTAATACGTTTCCATTTTTCGTCGGTGATTTTTATATATGAATACCCTTTATCATCCTTTAAAAGGATATTATATTTCGGCTGATTCTGCTTTATAAGCGAGTTTTCGAGTATCAGCGCCTCAAATTCGCTGTCGCAGACGATATATTCAAAGTCGTCTACCGCCGCCGCCATCCGCTTTACCTTTTCGGTATGCTGATTACCGCTGCCGAAATACTGCGTAACGCGGTTTTTAAGCGCCTTTGCCTTACCGATATAAATAATTTTCCCCTCTTTGTTTTTCATTATATATACCCCGGGGTTAAGAGGCAGACGGTTAGCCTTGGCTTTCAGCGCCTTTAATTTTTCGGCATCGGCATAACGGTTCAATTTAAAACCCTCCTTTGTTGAAATTTGTCGACAAAGCGTATATAATTATATTTATCAAATATCAGGAGACGGCTATGAAAACCAAATTGATATTTCTGCTTTGCCTTCTTATAACGCTGACAGCCTGCACGCCTGCGGCAAATAAAGATTATTCCGAGCATGAACGGGTAACCGTAAATCTGCCTGAAGATGACAGCGTCAACGGCTACCGCCTGCCGGATGACGGAAGCTCTGATTCTCTGTCCGTACCGGCGCAGAACGGTTCTGTTTCAGCGGATACGAAGACCGAAAGCCCGGCTTTCTCTGAACCGGAAACCCCGACGCCGAAAGAAGAAAGCTACATCGGCAATAAAAGCACGCATGTGCTGCACAGAGCAGACTGCGGCTCGGTAAAAACCATGAAGGAAGAAAACAAGGCGGAATTTACAGACCGTGAAGCCGCGCTTGACGAGGGTTATACGCCCTGCAAACGCTGCAAGCCGTAATATCGATTGATTCAGGGATTTAAGCTGCCGGCAGCAAAATCGAGCAGAGCCGCACAGCCCTTGGCAATATCGCTGTAAGCCGCATCGAAATCACCGGTATACCATGGGTCGGCAACATCACGGTTAAGCCCCGTGAACTCAAGCAACCGGCGCACCTTATGCAGAGGGTCGCCGCCGAAAACCCGCAGCATATCCCTTACATTATTGACATCCATACCCACAATATAATCATACTTACCGTAATCCGCCGCGGTTATCTGCACCGCGGCGCGTTTTTCAAACGGTATGCCGTGCTCTCTCAGCTTCCGTTTTGTGCCGTAATGTATATCGTTTCCGATTTCTTCGCGGCTTGCCGCAGCGGAACATATCGTAAACTTTTCCGAAAGCCCGGCATCCTGCACCAGCTTTTTCATTACAAATTCAGCCATCGGCGAACGGCAGATATTGCCGTGACAGACAAACAGTATTTTTATCATAATCTTTTCCTTAAAACCAATGAGGATATATTCTTACGGAATATATCCTCATTTTTATATATCAGATTTATTTTATCATATTTCCGTTCAAAGCGCAACAATTTAATGTTATAAAATCGTTAAAGAACAGTATAATAATCTTGAAAGAGAAGTGATATTATGAAAATTCCGAAAATACTGCCCGCATTTGCCGCCATAGGATCAGCCGGAACGCTCTGGCATTTTATCTATGAATGGAGCGGAAAAAGCAAAATCGCCGCGGCTTTCTTTCCTGTAAACGAAAGCACCTGGGAGCATCTGAAGCTGTTATTCTTTCCGGCTCTGATTTATTTTATCATAGAGTATTTCGTACTGAAGGAAAGGCCGGAAAACTATATTTCCGCATCGGCCATAGGCATTGTGACCGGTCTTATCTCAATAATAGCGCTTTTTTACACCTATTCCGGCATACTGGG
>USHL01000186.1 GCA_900554525.1 uncultured Oscillospiraceae bacterium
AAGGTTTCTATTGTTACCGTGTCCTTATGTGCTATACCGGTATCGTAAACATATTTGCCCACACAGCGTATGCCGTTGCCGCACATTTTGCCCTCGCTGCCGTCAAGGTTGAACATACGCATTTTGGCGTCGGCCGTATCTGACGGACAGATAAGGATAAGGCCGTCGCTTCCCACACTTGTCCTGCGGGGGGACATCAGCCGCGCCAGCGCCGCCGGATCCTCGACCTTTTCCTTAAAACAGTCGATATAGACATAGTCGTTGCCGATGCCGTGCATTTTGGTAAAATGTATTTTTTTCTCGCTCATATTTTAATTCCCGCCCTGCGCATCTCGGCAAACAGCACCTCACGGTGAGCAGGCTCCATCGGAGTAAGCGGCAGACGCAGATAATCCTCGCAAAAGCCCATTGCCGCCATCGCGGCCTTTACCGGAATGGGATTCACCTCGCTGAACAGCGCGTTTATAAGCGGCAGATATTTAAGCTGCATTTCAGCCGCTCCCTTATAATCGCCGCGCAGCATTTTGGCGCAAAGCTCGGCAGACTCCTTCGGCAGAACATTTGAAAGCACCGAGATACAGCCCTTGCCGCCGAGCGACATTATCGGCACTATCTGGTCGTCGTTGCCGGAATAGATATTGAGCTCGTCGCCGCACAGCGCCGCAAGCTCAGCCACCTTGGAGATATTCCCGCCGGCCTCCTTAATAGCGGAAATGTTGGGGTGCCCAGCCAGCTCCGCCGCGGTTTTGGGCTCTATATTAACCCCTGTGCGGGAGGGCACGTTATAAAGTATAACCGGAGCGGAGGCCGCGTCGGCAAGCTCTGTAAACATTTTTATAAGTCCGTTCTGTGTTGCTTTGTTGTAATACGGGGTCACTACCAGCACCCCGTCGGCACCGGCGGCGCAGGAGAATTTGGTAAGCTCCATAGCATAGGCGGTATCATTTGAGCCGGTTCCGGCGATTATCGGCACACGCTTCGCCGCTCTCTCGATTGCAAAGACTATAGCCCCGCGGTGCTCCTCATCGGTGAGGGTCGACGCCTCACCCGTGGTTCCGCAGATGACCAGCGCGTTTACGCCCTCTTCAATCTGCCAGTCGATAAGCCTGCCGAACGCCTCGTAATCTATCCCGTTTTCGGTTATCGGGGTGATGAGCGCGGTGGCTATGCCCTCAAAAATCGGTTTTTTCATAGCTGTTCCTTCCTTTACAAATAAAAAATAGCCGATTGCTCGGCTATCAAAAATCAGAACTGCAAAAACGCTTGATATTCTGTTTCCGATAGCACTCCGCAAACGCGACAGTAGAACGGATATTATTCCGCTCTCCCAGAACGCGCGCCTGCCGGCGCCCGTCTTCGGCGGCTGCTCCTTTCGCCGCTGACCTCGCCCCGCCGGGCTTGACATTCAGCCGCTACTCATAACACGCCGCGCCTCTATCCTTATCGCTTAAAATTTAACACATATTAAGGCATTTGTCAAGTCTTTAGCCTATTTCACATTTATTTTGCTTTAACTTAATGTTATCTAATTAAATCAGCGCAATATTATATTCTGTATTTTTCACAAAAAGATTGACGAATCGTAAAAACTATTATATAATATAATCGAAGCCATATATTAAGGGAAGTTGATTATGAAATACAGAAAAAGCCTTTCGGTATTATTGGTGTTTATTGTTATTTTTTCTGTTTTATGCGGATGTTCAAAATCGCCGGCGGAAAGCAGCTCTGTTGTTTCAATGCCGGAAGATTTATCAAGCGCAAGCATCCCAACCGAGCCGTCAGCACCGACGGATGAATCTAAAATCACTGTAAACAGTTCGGATAAAGATTCCGTTGTTTCTCAGGCTTCGTCAGATGACGTTTCCGGCACGGAATATCCGCCGCTGCCCAAAGAAATAGACGCTGCAACCGCGCAAAAAATGCAGGAAATATTTTTGGCCGGCATCAAGGCACAAAACCCCGAATATCCCGCACTAAATCACAAGGATATTTTAATAGAATATATCGGAGCTTTTAACGGATGTATTATTGCCGAATTCACTGTTTACGGCCGGTCTCATTCCGCCGGACCGCCGTATACCGTCGCTGGATATGAATTTGACAGCAATAACGAAATGCTGGCTTATAAAAATTCCGAACTCAAAACTATTGAACAGGCATATACTGACGGTTGGCTTACCGAAGAAAACGTAAAAGGTCTTCATGCGCTTTTATACAAAATTTTATATGACCCGCCGTTTCCTCCGCTGCCGGACAGCGAAGACGATTTGACCGGATTTTATCCGCCTGTTCCGAATATTGTCCGGAAAAAAATCTTCGGAAAAGGCATAGACTTTTCAGTCGGTGTGAAAGTCAATATACATTCTTCCGAAAACAACTATTATTTCCAAGCGGAAATAGCCGATTCATATGACGAGCTTATAAAGATATACCGCAGTGACGCAAATCACAACAAAGTTGACTATATTGCCAAATACAACGAAGCATTTTTCTCAAATAAAGCATTAATAGTTTTATTTTCAAAGGACAGCAGCGGGTCTGATTCAGTAAATATTCAGTCCATAGTAAAAAACGGCAATACTCTCGGTATTAATTATGAAAGAAACCTCGCTGAAAACGGAACCGGCAATATTCCGTTTTGGCGATTTCTGATTGAAGTAGATAAAGCCGATGTTGCGGGAATAAAAGAAATCTCTCTGTACTGCCAGACAAACCTACCTTAAAAACGGAGGTTTACAATATGAAGATGTTTTAAAAAGCGGTCTCAGCTTATAGTTTAATTATATGTCCGATATTAATGTTGGGCATTCTTTTTATATACTTTTATTGACATTTTCGGATTTTTCGCTTAAAATGTATTAAGCGGATTATATTGCCATAAAATAAACGAAAAGGAGTTTATATCCGCACAAAGCAAAAACAAAGCGCCGGGACCGTACATATGGCATAGCGGTTGACGAGGACGGGGAGCATCGAAGGATTCGGCGGATGTCCCGCGGCAGGCATGTCGTAAACGGGTGTTTAAAAACCGGGAGCAATTCCGGAACAAAGGCACTTCGCTATGTCAGAAAAATTTTACATTCGGTATGTACGGAAACGGTAAACTGAAGGATGACGTTCAGTCTCTCCGCTGTGTTTTCTGCACCCTGAAAGCAGACGCGGCGGGTGAAAGCCTCGCGGGCAAAAGCCGGCGGAGCTGTTACACACAAAGACTTTCGCCTTTTTTCGGCGTGTATTTTTTGCGCCCTGCACCTTTCCGCACATACTGCGGAAAGGTGTATTTTTATGTGCGGAATAGTAGGATTTACAGGTAAAAAGCAAGCTGCCGGATTTTTGCTCGACGGGCTTGAAAGACTTGAATACAGAGGTTACGATTCGGCGGGCATCGCGGTGCTGGGCGAAAACGGACTGACGGTCGAAAAGACCACCGAAAGAATTACAAATCTGAAAGAGAAAACAAACAACGGCGCGGCAATAAACGGCCGTCTCGGCATCGGCCACACCCGCTGGGCGACCCACGGCGAGCCCTCCGAGAACAACGCCCATCCCCATTGCAGCGACGATGGCAATGTGGTCGGCGTACACAACGGCATCATTGAGAACTATCAGGAGCTGAAAGATAAGCTGCTGCGGAAAG
>USHL01000187.1 GCA_900554525.1 uncultured Oscillospiraceae bacterium
GGCGGCGTTTTTTATTCAGAATGTTGCCCAGGGTAACAGTATTGACGATGAAATGCGTATAATGGATGCCTCATTTGAAAAACAGTTCTGTGTTTGCCCGCAGTGCGGCAGAAACCTTATCCGCCCCGGTGCGCCGTGTATGAACTGCCAGTCTAAGGATAAGATTGTAAAAAAGCTGATAAGCTATGTACTGCCTTATAAGAAAATGCTGTTTTTCTGTCTTTTTCTGTCAGTCATTACTACGGCGGTTTCACTTTTGCCGCCTTATATGACCAAGCTGCTGGTTGACGATGTGCTGCCCTCGGCCGATAAGGCCATGCTCGGCGGCTGCGTTCTGACGCTGCTTTTAACTTATTTTATACAGTACGGAATAGGAGCCGTGCGCTCTTACCTGCTTAGAATAAGCGGCGACAAAATTGTTGCAGATTTACGAAATGACGTTTACGACAAGGCGCAAAGGCTTCCGATGCGCTTTTACGACCGCACTTCGACAGGCTCGGTAATAAACCGCATAAGCAGTGACACATCAAACATCCAGTCCTTCATGCTGCGTATAACTCAGGAGGTGGTTGTGCAGTTCTTCTTGCTTATAGGCATTATAATAATAATGTTTGCAATGAACTGGCAGCTGACACTTCTGTCGCTGATTCCCGTGCCGTTTGTAGTTATAGGCGCGCGTATTTTCGGCAAAAAAATAGCGCCGTATTACCGCAGGATATGGCGGCGCTGGTCAGCTGTAACCTCCATACTTACCGATAATATTCCCGGAATACGAGTGATAAAGGCCTTTGCCAATGAGAAAAGGAGCTATGAAAATTTTAAGCATTATAATGATAAATGGCTTAAAACCGATATAAAAGCTTCAAGAATAACCACGCTGTTTCCTAACATAGTCAGCTTTGCGGTGAGCTGCGGCTCGGTCATAATTTGGGGAATAGGCGGAAGTCTTGTTATAGAAGGCAGCGATATCATCACAGCCGGTCTGCTGGTATCTTTTTTGTCATATACCTCTATGTTTTACGGACCGGTAAACTTTTTTGCCAATCTTAACGATTCCTATCAAAGCGCGCTTAATTCTGCCGAGCGTATTTTGGATATTATAGATGCCGAGCCGGAATCCGATTTCGGTGTGGGCAAGCATCCGGACAGGCTTGAGGGCAGACTTGAATTCCGCAACGTTAATTTTTCATTTGACCGGTCTAAAAAGACGCTTAATAACGTTAACATAGTAATAGAACCGGGCGATATTGTCGGCATAATCGGAACCACAGGTGCAGGTAAATCTACTCTTATCAATCTTTTGATGCGCTATTACGATAATTATGACGGTGAAATATTAGTAGACGGCATAAATATCCGCGATATTGATATGGAGTTCTACCGCTCTGAAATAGGTTATGTACAGCAGGAGCCGATGATGTTTCATGATTCGATATATAACAATATCGCTTACGGAAGCAGCGACGCTACGGTGGAAAGCGTAATCAACGCGGCGGAGGTGGCCAACGCGCACGAATTTATAGCGCGCCTGCCTGATGCATACGACACGGTGCTGGGCGAGCGCGGAACCGGGCTTTCTGGCGGCGAACGCCAGCGGCTTTCAATTGCCCGTGCGGTGCTTAAAAATCCAAGCATACTTTTCTTTGACGAAGCGACGGCGTCGGTAGATTCCGAAACCGAAAGCCTTATTCAGGCGGCGATTGAAAGATTAATCCGCGGAAGAACCACTATTATGATAGCCCATCGGCTTTCTACACTCCGAAAGGCCAACAAGATAATTGTTGTAGATAAAGGCGAGATTACGGAAATGGGCACTCCCGAGGAGCTTATGGCGCTTAAAGGTAAATATTATAAGCTTATACAGATTCAGACCATGTCGGATCAGCTTCGCAAAAGCAAAGAGGAAGAGAGGTTTGAATAATGTCACGTTTGTATATTGATAACGATATGGCGCGTTTTACAAGAAAAGACCTCGCATTGGTGGATATGGAGCTTTATGACGGCAGAAAATTTGTTAATCTTGAGCCGCGGCGGCTGTTTCCGCTGTCAGGTCTTGAAAAATACATAACCTTACTTGACGGGGAAGGAACAGAACGCGCCATAATACGCGATCTGCGTACCTTACCCGATGAGGAACGCCATATTATCGAACAGTGTTTGAAGGAGTATTATCTGATTCCTAAGATTACTAAAATTACAGATTGCAGAGAAAAATATGGGGTTTTGCGAATCTGGGCACAGACAGACTGCGGCGCGGTTGTGATAGAAATCCGAAATATTATTCACGGGATAAAGCTTTTATATGGCACTCGGGTGCAGTTAAGGGATGTCAATGACAACCGGTATGAAATTTCCGACCTTCGCGCAATTGATTCAAGAAGCCGCAGACTGATAGATTCATTCTTATAAAACCTAAGCGAAAAATTGTAAGAACAGGAGGCAGTTAAATGAAACTTATACTCGCAATAGTTTGTAATGATGACAGTCAGAGCGTATCTTCCGCTTTGATAAGAGAGGGATTTTTTGTGACTAAGCTTTCCACAACTGGCGGATTTTTGCTGGTCGGAAATACCACGCTGCTTATCGGAACGAAGGATTCAGAGGTTCACAGGGCGGTTGATATTCTGAAGAAATTCTGTACCGTGCGCAATCAGGTTAAAAAGCCCGACGCCGCTTTCGGGGCGGGACTTACCAATTACAGCTTGCCGGAGGAGGTGTCGGTGGGCGGAGCTACCGTTTTTATCCTTAACGTTGACGAAATGCTGAAAATGTAAAATTTGTTTTACAGCGCCTTAAAGCTATGCGGACACCCGCTGTACTAATAATTAGTACAGCGGGTGTTTCTATATTATTTAATTTTATCTTTTTTCAATAAATATAACCAATATATCAATTTTATAATATTGATTTTATAATTTTTATCAAAAAGGAGAAATGAATATGTTACAACAAGTTATGACTGCCCCAGGTGTTATTGAGTTCAATGAGGTTCCTGTTCCGGATATAAAATCCGGTCAGGTGCTGGTCAAGATACAAAAAATCGGAATTTGCGGCTCCGACATCCATGTGTATCACGGAAAACATCCGTTTACCAAATATCCGGTAACGCAGGGTCACGAAGTTTCGGGAGAAGTGGTAGCTGTTGCATCGGATGTCAACGGACTTTCTATAGGTCAAAAGGTAACCATACAGCCTCAGGTGGTATGCGGAAAATGCTATCCCTGCCGTCATGGCAAATATAATCTTTGCGAAGAGCTCAAAGTAATGGGCTTTCAGACCACGGGAGTAGCATCGCATTATTTTGCGGCAGATGCCGAAAAGGTAACACCGCTGCCGGATGATATGAGCTTCGATGAGGGCGCAATGATTGAGCCTTTAGCGGTTTCTGTTCATGCCATAAGGCAGGCAGGTGATGTCAGCGGAATGAAGATTGCTGTGCTTGGTGCGGGACCTATAGGAATATTGGTGGCTCAGGCGGCCAAAGGCATGGGAGCGCGAAGTGTAATGATTACCGACGTCAGCGATGTACGCTTGAAAAAGGCAAAAGAATGCGGTGCGGATAGATCGGAAGAGCGTCGTGTAGGGAAAGAGTGTAGATCTCGGTGGTCGCC
>USHL01000188.1 GCA_900554525.1 uncultured Oscillospiraceae bacterium
ACTTTTGTATTGAGCTTATTTTGCATATCAATACAAGGGAGTTTTAAAAATGAAAAACAAAAAAATAATCGTTATACTGGCCGCGGTTCTGGCAGTGCTTGCGGCGGCTTTTGCCGTTATATGGAAGTTTGCACTGCCCGAGACGCAGAAAGGCGCAAAGCAGATAACCGTAACGGTGGTGGATTCCGAACAGAAGGAAAAGGAATATAAAATAGATACCGACGCGGAATATTTAGGCGACGCACTGCATGAAAAAAATCTTGTGACTGAGGAAGAATATAAATCCGGCTTTTACACGGTAATTGACGGTGAAAAGGCTGATTATGACAAGGACAAGGCGTTTTGGTGGATAAAGCAAAACGGCGAGGACGCGGCAGTCGGCGCAAATGAGCTGCCAGTGGCAGACGGTGATGAAATTGAAATCATTTACACCGTCGGGTAAAAGACTTTTTGAAACGATACTGCTGACGATGCTCGGCGTGCTGATGTTTATTTCGCAGGTGATTATGGCGCCGCTGCCGAACATTGAAATAGTTTCGCTTCTTATAATTATAATTACCCGAAGCTTTGGCTTTAAAACCTTTATTTCAGTTTATATTTTCGTTTTCTGTGAGGTTATGCTTTACGGAATAAACGATTGGGTCATAATGTATATGTATGTTTGGGCGGTTTTAGCGCTTGCGGTTATATGTATCAGGAAAATCGACAGCACGGCGGTTTACGCTTTGGTTTCCGGAATATACGGTCTGATGTTCGGCACGCTGTGTTCGATAGTCTATTTTATTATGGGAGGCTTCGAGTCAGGAATTGCCTATATAATCGCCGGCCTGAGATTTGATCTTTACCATATGGCGGGGAATCTCGCTGCAGCGGTGATTTTGTACCGACCTCTCACTAAAGTGTTCAGTAAAATAAAGAGCAGCTACGGCTTATAGCCGCGGCTGCTTTTTTCAAACTTTGTGAATTTTTTTGAAGCTGCGGGAAAATGTTAAAATAGTTGTTCTTGACATAGCAGAATAAAAATAATATAATATCATTTATATAGTTTATAGTTATATAATATATTATATAAATTATTTATAAGGGTGGTTTTAATGGCTAAAACAATAAAAATTACCGATGACGGACTTAAAAAGCTTGAGGAAGAGCTTGAATATTTAAAGACTGACGGCAGAGCGGATATTGCCGAGAAAATCAAGGTGGCCCGCGGCTACGGCGATCTTTCGGAAAACAGCGAATACGACGAGGCTAAGAACGAGCAGGCGAAAATCGAAGCACGCATAGTCGAGATAGAGGCTATGCTTAAGAATGTGGAGATAATAGAGGATGTTAAGGGAAACGCCAAAACGGTTATGGTCGGCGTTAAGGTCAAGGTGTTGGATACCGAATACGGCGACGAATCCGAATACCGCGTGGTAGGCTCTACCGAAGCCGATCCGCAGAACGGAAAGATATCCGATGAATCTCCGGTCGGCCGCGCGCTGCTCGGAAAAAAGGTCGGGGACGAGGTTATAGTAGAGGCCCCGGGCGGAGAATTTAAGCTTCAGGTTATAGGAATTTCAAAATAAACGGAAGAACGGAGAATTATTATGGCACAGAACAACGCAGGCGTCGCTGAGCAGGAGCTTAATGAAATACTGCGGCTCAGAAGGGAAAAGCTTGCCGCGATGAAAGAAGCGGGAAACGATCCTTACACTGTTACTAAATACGATTTTGACTGTGATTCCGCAAAAATAAAAGGAGATTATGCAGGCTTTGAGGGCAGAACCGTGAGCCTTGCCGGGCGAATTATGACCCGCCGCATAATGGGTAAGGCGAGCTTTGCAGGTCTTGCCGATACCTCCGGCAATATCCAGCTTTATGTCCGCCGCGACGATATCGGCGAGGATGTGTATGCTGCCTTTAAAAAGTGGGATATAGGCGATATTATCGGTGTAGAGGGATTTGTTTTCAAGACCCAGACCGGGGAAATATCGGTGCATGCGTCTTCAATAAAGCTGCTTTCCAAGTCGCTTATTCCGCTGCCGGAGAAGTTTCACGGTTTAAAGGATACCGATACCAGATACCGTCAGCGTTATGTGGATTTAATAGTAAATCCGGAGGTCCGCGAGACATTTTACAAGCGCTCGCAGATACTTAAGGAAATACGCAATTATCTTGATTCCAAGGGCTTTACGGAAGTAGACACGCCGATACTTGTTCCGCTTGAGATAGGTGCGGCGGCGCGTCCTTTTAAGACACATCACAATACTCTTGATATGGATATGTATCTGCGTATAGAAACCGAGCTTTATCTCAAAAGACTGGTTGTAGGCGGAATGCACCGTGTTTATGAGGTCGGTCGCATTTTCCGTAACGAGGGTATGGATACGAGGCATAATCCGGAATTTACTACGGTTGAGCTGTATCAGGCTTTTACCGATTACCGCGGTATGATGGATTTGGTTGAAGAACTGAATACCATGCTTGCTGAGAAAATCTGCGGCAGCAAAAAGATAACTTATCAGGGAACTGAAATTGATATGGGTCGCTGGGAGCGTCTTACCATGGTTGAGGCGGTTAAGAAGTATTCCGGTGCCGATTATTATGACTGGAAGACCGATGAGGAGGCACGTAAATGTGCCAAAAAGCTTAATGTAGAAGTTGATGAAAAGGCGACCAAGGGTACGGTGCTGGCAGAGCTTTTCGATGCATTTGTTGAAGATAAGCTTATACAGCCTACGTTTATATATGATTATCCTGTTGAAAACAGTCCGCTTGCCAAACGCAAGGCAGATGATCCTGCTTTTACCGAGCGGTTTGAGTATTTTATCAATGCCACTGAGTTCGGCAATGCTTTCAGTGAACTCAATGACCCTATAGATCAGAAAGAACGATTTGAAAAGCAGGTGGCTGCCAAGAAAGCGGAGGATCCGGAATGCAATGCCGAGGTCGATTATGATTATGTCACCGCGCTGGAATACGGTCTGCCTCCGACGGGAGGTCTGGGTTTCGGTGTCGACAGACTTGTAATGCTGCTGACGGACAGTGCATCGATACGTGATGTACTGTTGTTCCCCACGATGAAACCCTTGAATGGTGTAAAGGACGAAATTGGTGTAAACTCTCAGCCGATTGAATCCCCAAAAACCGAGCCGGAAAAGATAGATTTCTCCAAAGTAGAGATCGAGCCTTTGTTCAAGGATTTCGTAGATTTTGAGACTTTCTCCAAGTCCGATTTCCGGGCAGTCAAGGTACTCGCCTGCGAAGTAGTACCAAAGTCCAAGAAGCTGCTCAAATTCACGCTGGACGATGGAACAGGTACGGAACGCACGATTTTAAGCGGTATTCACGCCTATTACGAGCCGGAGGAGCTTGTCGGCAAGACCTGTATCGCTATTACCAATCTTCCGCCAAGACCGATGATGGGCATTGATTCCTGCGGTATGCTGATTAGTGCAGTACACCACGAGGAAGGCGAAGAAAAGCTCCATCTTTTGATGGTAGATGACCATATTCCGGCAGGTGCAAAGCTCTATTAAGATGTATCGTTTTGCCTGTTAAAACGGGATGTACTTTATATCCGGAAGACGCCCTGAAAGTACACTACTACATCAAATTTACAT
>USHL01000189.1 GCA_900554525.1 uncultured Oscillospiraceae bacterium
CGGCGACCACCGAGATCTACACTCTTTCCCTACACGACGCTCTTCCGATCTGCTATGTCGATGAATATGTGAATATTTGGAGAATGTACGAATTTGTTGAAAATTCGATATGCCTTGACCGGCCCGAGACACTGGAGGATTTTCGCCAGTGCGCCATAGCTTTCGGGGAGTTCCAGAGATATCTCGCTGATTTTCCGGCTGACAGTCTTTATGAGACCATACCGGATTTTCATAATACACCGAAGCGTTACCGCGATTTTCTTGACGCTGTCGAAGCCGATATCTGCGGCCGCGCCGCCGGTGTCCGTGAGGAGATAGAGTTTATAAAGGCAAGAAAGGATTTTTATCCTGTGCTGTTTGACAGTTACAAGGCGGGCAAGCTGCCGCTTAAGGTGACACACAACGATACCAAGCCGAACAATGTTATGCTTGATAAGGATACCAGAAAGGCGTTGTGCGTAATAGATCTCGACACAGTAATGCCGGGCTTCTCGGTGACCGATTTCGGTGATTCCATACGCTTCGGCGCCAGCACTGCCGACGAGGATGAAAAGGATGTTTCAAAGGTTTCGGTAGACCTTAAGCTGTTCGACATTTACACCGAGGGCTTTCTTACCGGCTGCGGCGGAATGCTCACCGATGATGAGATAAGGCTGCTGCCCGAGGGTGCTAAAATGATGACGATAGAGTGCGGAATGAGATTTCTTACCGATTATTTAAGCGGTGACACTTACTTCAAGACGGCATATCCGGAGCATAATCTTGTACGCTGCCGTACTCAGCTTAAGCTGGTAGCGGATATGGAAGAAAAATGGGATGAAATGAAGCGGATAACCGCAAAATATCTTAAAGGAGAGGAAGCATAATGAGATTTATAACAGCAGATACATATGAAAAGATGAGCCGTGACGCGGCTAACATTATTTCGGCGCAGGTGATAATTAAGCCGGACAGCGTGCTGGGACTGGCCACCGGCTCAAGCCCTGTTGGCACATACCGTCAGCTTATCGAATGGTATAATAAAGGGGATATTGATTTTTCCGAAACGATTTCGGTCAATCTCGATGAATATGTCGGTCTTGACGGCAGTAACGAGCAAAGCTACCGCAAATTTATGAATGTAAATTTTTTTGACCATATAAACATCGATAAGAACAATACATATGTTCCGAACGGCTGCGCTGCCGATCTTGAAAAAGAATGCGAGGAATACGATGCCCGCATTGAAAAGCTCGGCGGTATAGATCTTCAGCTTTTAGGAATAGGCCTTGACGGCCATATCGGGTTCAACGAGCCTGACGATGTCTTTGTGAAAAACACCCACGTGGTAGAGCTGGACGCTTCTACCATAAAGGCAAACGCCCGTTTTTTCAAAAGCGAGGACGAGGTGCCGCGCAGAGCGGTAACGATGGGTCTGGTTTCAATAATGCAGGCTAAAAAGATATTGCTTATAGCAAACGGCGCGGCCAAAAAGGAAATACTGCACAAGGCGTTTTTCGGACCTATCACCCCGCGTATTCCGGCTTCTATTCTTCAGCTTCATCCGGACATTACGGTGGTTTACAGCGAAAACTGAAAAATTATTTAAAGGAAGGCGATGGCTATGTATAGGCTCGGTATAGATTTCGGCGGCACCAATGTGGAGGTCGGCGTCGTTGATGAAAATTATAATATTATCGGCAGAGCCTCGTTTAAGACGCGTGCTCCGCGTCCGGCGGAAGAGATAGCGGAGGACATGTCCGGCGCGGTTTATGCTGCGGCGGCTAATGCCGGTATTTCGGCTGATGATATAGAAAGCTTCGGTATCGCCTCCCCGGGCACGATAGATCCGAAGCGCGGAGTTATAGTATTTGCCGGAAATCTCAAATTTTCCGAAGTTCCGTTTGTAAAGCTTATGGAGGAGCGCACCGGCAAAAGATTTCTTATTGAGAATGACGCTGCGGCTGCGGCTTACGGTGAATACATCGCAGGAGCGGGAAAGGGCACAACGAACTTTATTGCGGTAACGCTTGGTACCGGCATAGGCGGCGGTATCATAATAGACGGAAAAATATATGCCGGTTCACGAAACTCCGGAGGAGAGCTGGGGCATAATATGCTTATATACGACGGAGAAGAATGTACCTGCGGGCGCAGGGGCTGCTGGGAGGCATATGCTTCTGTCACGGCGTTAATCAGGCAGACGAAACAGGCAATGATGGAAAATCCGCAGAGCAGAATGTGGGAGGTCTGCAAAGGAAAGTTAGAAGATGTCAACGGACGAACCGCTTTTGACGGCATGCGGCTCGGCGACACTGCCGCCAGCTTTGTAGTCGATCGTTACATAGAGTATGTGTCGGCGGGGATTGTGGATATTGTAAATATTTTCCAGCCGGATATGCTCTGTATAGGCGGCGGAATTTCGAAAGAGGGAGAGACGCTGATAGCTCCCGTAAGGAAATACACAGAAGAACACAGCTGTACGGGCGGCACTGTTATAAGGGCGGCTGCGCTCGGAAATGACGCCGGGATAATCGGCGGCGCTTTTCTGGAAAATTTAAAAAAAGTTAAGTGATAGATTATGATTATCAACAATGCGTTTTTAAACGGCAAGAAACAGAATATTATTATAAACGGCGGGAAGATACAGCTGATAACCGACAGGATATCGGCCAAGGGCATAGATGCTGCCGGCAGACGCGTAATACCCGGGCTTATAGATGTCCATACTCATGGCTGTATCGGTATGGATACCATGGACGCTTCGTTCGAGCCTATGTGCCGTTTTTACGCCGAGCATGGGATTACCTCTTGGCTGCCGACCACGATGACTATGGGCTATGACAGTCTCGAACGCGTGACAAAGGCGAAAACCGATTTTAAGGGAGCGGAGATACTGGGATTTCATTTTGAAGGTCCGTATATTTCAGAAAGGCATAAAGGCGCGCAGAATGCAAAATACATAAAAAATCCGTCGGTTTTGGAGTTCGGCCGCTTCAAACGGGTAAAAATGGTAACTGTCGCTCCGGAGCTTGAGGGAAGTATGGATTTTATAAGAGCGGTTTCGGGAGAATGCGTTGTCTCACTCGGTCATACCGACTGTGATTACGATACGGCGATAGAAGCGATAGAAAACGGCGCCGGCTGTCTTACGCATACTTATAACGCCATGCCGCCGTTTTCCCACCGCAGTCCGGGACCGATCGGAGCGGCATTTGAAAAAGGCATTTATGCGCAGCTTATCTGTGACGGATTTCATATTTCACGTCCTGTTGTGCTTGCGACTTATAAAATGTTCGGTCCTGAGCGTATGGTGCTGATAAGCGACAGTATACGCTGCGCGGGTCTGCCCGACGGAGAATATGAGTCCGGAGGATTAAAGGTGATTTTAAAGGACGGGGCCGCTCGGCTTGAGGACGGCACTATTGCAGGAAGCTGCGCCACGCTTTGGGACTGTGTAAAAAAAGCGGTGGAATTCGGAATTCCGTTTGACGACGCAGTCAGAATGGCAAGCGAGACTCCGGCGGAAATGCTCGGAATCAAAAAAGGAAAAATTGCTCCGGGATATGACGCTGATTTGCTTAT
>USHL01000190.1 GCA_900554525.1 uncultured Oscillospiraceae bacterium
TGTAGATGTTGCCGTCGTCGGTGATGTCGATCTTGGTGTTGGTGTCGGCGGTGATCTTCTGGATCACAGAGCCGCCCTTGCCAATGACGTCGCGGATCTTCTCCGGGTCGATGGTGAAGCGGACCATCTTGGGCGCATAGGGTGAAAGCTCGGGACGCGGTTCGGCGATGCACTTGAGCATAATCTCATCAAGTATATATTCCCTTGCTTTGTGTGTTTTCGCAAAAGCTTCTTTGATGATTTCGGGCGTGAGACCGTGCACCTTTAAGTCCATCTGTATTGCGGTAATACCTTTATGTGTTCCCGCCACCTTGAAGTCCATGTCACCGTAAAAATCCTCAAGGCCCTGAATATCGACCATTGTCATAAAGTCGCCGTAAACACCGTCGTCCCCGGTAATGAGTCCGCAGGAAATTCCGGCAACGGGAGCCTTTATCGGAACACCGGCCGCCATAAGGGCGAGTGTGGAGCCGCAGATAGAGCCCTGTGAGGTGGAGCCGTTGGAGGAAAGCACCTCAGATACTACGCGGATGGCATACGGAAATTCCTCGACACTCGGAATGACCGGCACCAGAGCTTTTTCGGCCAGAGCTCCATGACCTATCTCGCGGCGTCCGGGACCTCTTGAGGGCTTGGTTTCGCCGACAGAGTAGGAGGGGAAGTTGTAATGATGAATATAACGCTTTGTAACCTCTTCGTCAAGGCCGTCGAGCTTTTGTGCGTCGCTTACCGGAGCGAGTGTTGCAACTGAAAGCACCTGTGTCTGCCCGCGGGTGAACATACCGGAGCCGTGAGCGCGGGGGAGAAGGTCTATCTGAGCGTTAAGAGGACGTATTTCATCAATGCCGCGCCCGTCGACGCGTTTCTTTTCATCCTTGAGCCAGCTTCTGACAACATGCTTTTGAACAAGGTAGAGTATCTCCTCTATTTTCCCCTCGCAGCCCTCGAACCGTTCGTCAAATTTCTCGTGTACTGCATTATATATAGGAAGCAGGGCGGCGTCGCGCACCAGCTTGTCGTCGGTATCAAGCGCTTTTTTGACATCCTCAATGCAGAAATCCTCGATCTCCTTTAAAATTTCGGGATCAGGGTCGTTGGATTCAAATTCAAATTTCGGCTTGCCGATTTCGGCAACAATGCCTTTTATAAATTTAACTATCTCTTTATTGGCCTCGTGGCCTGCCATAATACAATCGAACATAAGCTCGTCCGAGACTTCGTTGGCGCCGGCCTCAATCATAGCTACCAGATCCTCTGTGGAGGAAACAGTAAGATTGAGATCCGAAACGGCGCGCTGCTCAAGGGTTGGATTTATAACTATCTCACCGTCGATAAGACCTACATTTACGCTCGAAATCGGTCCGTCCCACGGGATATCGGAAATAGCGATAGCCGCAGAAACACCGATTGCCGCGGCAACCTCAGGCGAGCAGTCGGGATCTACCGACATAACGGTGGCGACTACGGTGCAGTCGTTCCGCATATCCTTCGGAAAAAGAGGACGGATAGGTCTGTCTATACAGCGTGAGGCAAGTATAGCCTTTTCGGAGGCTTTGCCCTCACGGCGGGTGAACGAGCCGGGGATACGGCCGACCGCATACATCTTTTCCTCATAATCGACCGACAGGGGGAAGAAGTCTACGCCTTCGCGAGGCTTAGAGGAAGCAGTAACTGTGCAGAGCACGCGTGTATCGCCGTAAGAGGCCATAACCGCTGCGTTTGCAAGCTGTGCCATCATGCCGGTTTCAAGCTTAAGCGGCCTGCCGGCAAGGGTGGTTTCGTAAACCTTGTAGTTTTCAAACATTTGCAAAAATCTCCTTTTACAAGAGACCCTCGGTTAGCAATAAATCCAGCGTCTGCGGCGCAGGCGCTCGATTTACCGCTAAACCGCGAAAGTCTCTTTTATTATAATAAAGCAGACCGAAGATAAATCACCGGTCTGCTTTTGATGCGCGGATTACTTACGGATGCCGAGCTTTTTGATGATAGCACGGTATCTTTCAATATCGTTCTTCTGAAGATAAGCCAGCAGGTTTCTTCTGTGGCCGACCATTTTGAGAAGGCCGCGGTAGGAATGGCGGTCTTTCGGATTAGCCTTGAGGTGGACATTGAGCTCATTGATACGGTTGGTGAGAAGCGCTATCTGAACCTCCGGGGAACCGGTATCGCCCTCGTGAACGGCATAATCGGCAATGATCTGCTGCTTTAATTCCTTGGTCATTTTATTCACTCCTTTAAATATCATCCGTCACCCATGAAACAGGTCAAGTGAATACTCCCTTTAAGGGCAGGCGCCTGTAGCATAGTATGCGGTAGCCTTTACATTATATCATAAGCCTTCTGAAAAGTAAAGCGGTTTGCAAAAAAATTTTGACTGTGAAATGCAGCTGATTTTTAATGAAATAATAAAAATTACCTGATTATTTTAAAAAATCCAAATTTGTGTTGACTTAATTTTCTTTTGTGATAATATGTTCGTAGCGTAAAACGGAAATATATTTATGCGGCTGGGGTGTTTGGCGTGAAAGACAGTAAGCATCAGTTTGAACATGAGCGTATCCTTGAAGAAGAAAAAATTATTATGGACTGCTACAGCGGCGAAAAGCACGGAGTAATCGGCACGCTCTTCAGGTTTTATAAGGGAAATTACCGAAACGTTATATTGTCGGCGTTGCTATATGTAGTCAAAAGCTCACCTACTTGGATACTTCCGCTTATTACTGCGGCGATAATAGATCTTGCAACCGAAAAGCCGGACGATGCTTTAGGCAGATTTGCAGTGTACGGTGTTATAGCGGTTGTGGTGCTGGTACAGAATGTTCCGCTTCATGTGCTTCACGTTATGTTTTTGAGCCGTGCGCAGCGCAGCGTGGAGGCAGGCTTAAGAGGCGCTATGATAAGCAAGCTTCAACAGCTTTCTGTGACTTTTCACAAGGAAATAGCATCCGGCAAGGTGCAGTCGAAGGTTATGCGAGATGTTGAAGCGATAGAGGGTTTTACCAATCAGATTTTTTCCACTGCCCTGAATGTTATGATAAATATGACCGTAGCGCTGGTGATTGTTATCAATAAAAGCCTGACTGTATTTTTTATGTTCCTGCTGTGTGTGCCGGTGGCGGTAATTCTAAGCCGCATATTCAGAAAGAAGATAAGGGAACGCAGCCACAGCTTCAGGAAAGAAATAGAGAACACAGCTTCCGATGTTATTGATATGGAGGAGCTGATTCCGGTTACCCGTGCACATGCGCTTGAAAAGCTTGAGGTTAAGAAAATGACTGCAAGCGTGACAAGAATAGCCGAAAGCGGATACCGTATGGATAAAATACACGCGATATTCGGTTCGGTCAACTGGGTGGTATTTCTGATTTTCCAGACCTTCTGTCTTTTTTTTACCGGTTATCTTGCTTTTCAGGGCAAGATAACGATAGGTGATATTTCACTTTATCAAAGCTATTTCAATTCTCTGATAGGTCAGGTGTCGAGCATAATGGGTCTGCTGCCGGTTATAGCCAAGGGTGCGGAATCCATAAGTTCGGTCGGAGAGA
>USHL01000191.1 GCA_900554525.1 uncultured Oscillospiraceae bacterium
CCCGGTAGTGTACATATTTCATATTATCTGTTCTGCCTTTTACTGTTTGTCTGCAATGGTGTTTACGGCACGCTCATTAAAGTTCAGGAGCAGATAGACAAATCCCAAAGTAAAGAGATGATTATTTTAACCTATGGAATCATGGGTGTTATTGCACTGATACAGCTTGTTTCCAAAGAAAAATCGGAAACTTGGCGTGCATTTCGCATTAATAAAGAAGCACTTGTATTTCTCATACTCTGCATTTTCACGGCAGGCTTGGCAATCAATGTCCTTGTCCTTGTGATACCCGCATTCAATGCCGCAGTGTTCTTTACGGTCGAAAGCGGCGGAGTGCTACTGGTATCTGCAATCTACTCTATGGTATTCTTTTAAGAAAAGCCTACAATAGCTAAAATATCCGGCATTCTGCTCGCAGCTGCAAGCATCACGGTTTTAAGTATATAAGCGTAAGAGGTATCAATATGTTCAAGGTTGCATCGTATAACATAAAATGCGGGTCAATGACAGGCTTTGACTATTCAATGCAGGGTCTTGATTTGAAAAATGCAGAAGCAGATATAGCTGGTATTCAGGAGGTTGACGAGAGAACGGAAAGAAACGGTTATACCGAAACAATGGCATCGCTCAGCACATTCTCCGAGCTTTGTCACTTTCGGTTTACCGAAGCCATGCCTTACAGAGGAGGAAGCTACGGAATAGGAATTTTGTCCCGCTATAAGCCTCAGAGTATTTACACTGCCCGCCTGCCAAGCCAGTCCGGCTTGGAACCGCGGGTTTTCTGCGCACTGCTGCTTGAAATTGACGGAGCCCCACTGTATTTTATAAACACTCATCTATCATATGAAAGCCAGACGCTGCAAAAAAAACAGATGTCCGCACTGGGAGAATATGTGAGCACACTCAAGTATCCCTTTGTATTAACGGGTGATTTTAACACAGAGAATTTCACTCTGTTTGACACAATGTCCGAAAGTGCCAAAAGTCCCGTACAGCTTATGAACAGCAGCCAGAGCCGCTTTGCATCATTTTATCCGGAGAATGCAGCGATTGACAACATTGTTATATCAAAAGGTCTCAAATTTATAGATAAAGGCATGTATACACTCAGTAAAAACTCCGACCATTACATGATATACGCGCAGATTGAATTTGAAAATCAGGTAAAATTTCCTGAGCCACAGCTATAATTGCACTAACCGACTGCGTGCCGATTAAACGATTATATAAAAACAAAGACATCAGGATGATTTTCACAGCTTTTCCGGATGTCTTTATTTAATTATCGAAAGAGAGGTATTAAATAAGCAATGGGAAAAAAAGCAGTACGGGTGCGAAGCGATTTTTCCAAAGGACCTGTCTGGAAATGTATTGTAGTTCAGGCAATTCCTCTGACCATTGCGCAAATGGTACAGCTTTTATATAATGTTGTCGACCGTATCTACATAGGACATATGGAAGACGGGAACAGTCTTGCACTTACGGGCGTGGGACTGACTCTTCCTATAGTTACGCTTATCATGGCCTTCACCGCACTTTTCGGGACGGGAGGGGTACCGCTGTTTTCAATCGCCAGAGGTGCCAAAGACAGCCAAAAAGCAGGAAAAATACTCGGCAACTCTTTTATGCTGCTCACTGTCAGCGCAATTTTCCTCACAGCCGCCGGGTATCTGTTTTGCCGCCCAGTACTGTTTATGTTCGGTGCGAGTGAAGCCTCATATGTTTATGCACAGCAATATTTGAGTATTTATCTTGCCGGTACTCTGTTTTCCATGCTCACAACCGGACTTAACGGGTATATAAACGCACAGGGATTTCCGAAAATAGGTATGCTGACGACCGTTTTGGGAGCTGTGATAAATATTGTACTTGACCCTATTTTTATATTCACATTAAATATGGGCGTGGCGGGAGCGGCAATTGCAACAATAATCAGCCAAATGATTTCAGCGGTATGGGTTGTAAGCTTTTTATTCGGCAAAAAATCAGTTGTCAGGCTCACAAAAGACTGCTTTAAGCCAAGCGTTAAAATAATTAAAAGCATTCTGAGCCTCGGCAGCTCCAATTTCATTATGCAGGGCACAAACTGTCTTGTACAGGTAGTATGCAACTCTACGCTTCAGCGCTGCGGAGGCGACATATACGTAGGTATTATGACAGTTCTCAATTCAATACGTGAGGTATTCATGCTGCCTGTCAGCGGCATAACAAACGGCGGTCAACCCGTAATCAGCTTTAACTACGGAGCAGGAAAAAATGACAGAGTAAAGGCGGGAATTCACTTTGATACGATTATCGGCTGTATTTACACAATGGCCGCCTGGGTACTCATCGTCATTTTTCCAAAATTCTGGTTCGGCATATTCTCAAATGACACAGAAATATTAGCAAAAGGAATAAACGCACTTAGAATTTATTTTTTTGGATTTGTATTTATGTCTCTTCAGTTTGCGGGGCAGCATGCGTTTCAAGCTCTCGGAGACGCCAAACACGCAATTTTCTTTTCACTTTTGCGAAAGGTAATCATTGTCGTACCGCTTACTCTCCTGCTCCCTATAATGGGGTTTGGAGTAAACGGCGTTTTTTTGGCAGAACCTATATCGAATGTTATCGGCGGTCTGGCAAGCTACATAACAATGAAAATGACAGTTTACAAAAAGCTCTGATAAAGCAATAGGTATATTGTAACGTAAAAATAAAAATATCCGTGTGTACACACGGATATTTTTATTTATCTAATCAAGCTCTTTTTTACCTGTATAAAGCTCGTAATATCTGCCCTTCTGCTGCAAAAGGTCGTCATGGTCGCCGCGCTCGATAATCTCGCCCTGTTCCAACACCATGATAGCATTGGCATTTCGCACAGTTGAAAGTCGGTGCGCAATAACAAATGTCGTTCGCTCCTTCATCAGTCTGTCCATGCCGTGCTCAATATGGCGCTCCGTACGTGTATCTACCGAGCTTGTAGCTTCATCCAGCACAAGTATTGGAGCCTTTGACAAAGCTGCACGGGCAATATTCAAGAGCTGTCGCTGACCCTGAGACAGATTGGCGCCGTCGCCCTCTATAACAGTGTCGTAACCATCTGACAAACGCATGATAAAGCTGTGCGCACTGGCAGTCTTTGCCGCCTGAACAACCTCATCGTCCGTAGCATCGAGACGACCGTAACGGATATTTTCCCTGACCGTGCCGGTAAACAGATGAGTGTCCTGAAGCACCATTGCAATGTTGCGCCGCAGCTCATCCATTTTATAATTCCGGATATCTATACCATCAATAGTTATACTGCCCTCGCTTATATCGTAAAAACGGTTTAACAGATTTGTTATTGTAGTTTTTCCGGCACCCGTTGAACCGACAAACGCTATTTTCTGACCCGGTTTTGCATATAATGAAATATTTTTGAGAATAACCTTATCGGGATTATATCCGAAAGTTACGTTTTTAAGCTCGACATGTCCCTTCATTTTATCTGCGGGAACGGCATTTTCACTATCCTGCGGCTCCGGTTCAAGATCAAGCACTGCAAACACCCGC
>USHL01000192.1 GCA_900554525.1 uncultured Oscillospiraceae bacterium
CGCCTCGGCCGCGGACCGCGCAGCTATCTCACCGATGAAGAAAAGAAAAACCGCCCAAAGCTTACCAAAGAACTGTTTTTCAGAATTTTCAGCTATTTAAAGCCGTATAAATGGCAGTTTCTGCTTGTCTTCGCGGCACTTATAATATCTGCGGTACTGGGACTCTTTCCGTCTATCATCACAGGCAAGATAGTGGATTCGATAGTCAGCGACTCGAGAAATATAAAAGCTCTCGCGCAGCTTGTGGTTCTGGCTTTTATCGTGCTTTCTGCCGCTCAGATAATAAGTGTTCTGGAGCAATACATAAATTCGTGGATTTCGCAAAAGATAATTTACGATATGCGAAATCAGATGTACGATCATCTTCAGCATATGCCGCATGCCTTTTTTACCAATGAAAAGCAGGGCGATATCATAACCCGTATGAACAGCGACATAAACGGCGTAAGCACGGTCATATCGGGCATCCTGACCTCGGTAGTCAGCAATGTGCTGACGGTGGCCACCTGTGTATTCTATCTCTTTTACACCGACTGGCGGCTGGCAATAGTCGGGCTTATAGTACTGCCGCTCCTTATTTTCCCCACAAGAGCGGTCGGAAAAAAGCGGTGGGAGCTCGTCGGGGAGGCGCAGGGAAAGCAGGACGAGCTGAATCAGCACGTAGACGAGACCCTCTCAGTCAGCGGTTCTATGCTTGTAAAGCTCTTTACAAAGGAAAAAACCGAATATGAAAAATTCCGCCGCATCAATGACGAAGCAACCAGAATAACAATACGCGAAAGACGCGCCGGAAGCTGGTTTCACGTATTTCTCGGAATGTTCATCCAGATAGCTCCTCTGCTCATTTACTTTTCGGGCGGTTTCCTTATAATAAGCGGGACGGAAACCGCACTTACCGTCGGTGATATTTCGGTGGTCGTAGCCCTTGTAAACCGCCTTTATCAACCGGTCAGGAGCCTTTTAAACATTCAGGTGGATTTTGTGCGCTCGCTGGCGCTTTTTACCCGTATTTTTGAATACTACGACCGCAGGTGCGATATAGAAAGCCCCGAAAATCCCCAAAAACCACCGCTCGACAACAGCTCGGTGGAATTCAGCGATGTGCACTTTTCCTATGAGGGCGGCACAGAGGTACTCAAGGGCATCAGCTTTTTCGTGCCTGACGGCAAAATGTACGCTATCGTCGGCGCATCGGGAGCCGGCAAATCTACCATCATAGGTATGATACCGCGGCTTTACGATGTTACGGGCGGCAGTGTAAAGGTTGCCGGGGTAGACGTCCGGGAATTCGACCTTTCATATCTTCGCACAAATATCGGCATCGTCACGCAGGACACCTATCTTTTCAACGGTACAATACTCGATAATCTGCTTTATGCCAAGCCCGACGCTACCCCGGATGAGATCGACCGCGCCTGCAAAACCGCAAATATATATGATTTTATTATGCGGCTTCCCAATAAATACGACACGGTAGTAGGAAACCGCGGTCTAAAGCTTTCGGGCGGTGAAAAACAGCGCGTTTCCATTGCCCGCGTAGTGCTTAAGAATCCTAAAATACTGATACTTGACGAAGCTACCTCCTCACTTGATTCGATAGCCGAAAGCCTGATACAGACTGCGCTCAACAGCATTATGACAGGCAGGACCAGTCTTGTCATCGCCCACAGGCTTTCAACCGTTATCGCCGCCGATAAAATAATGGTAATAGAAAACGGCGTCATAACCGCAACGGGCAGACATGAAGAGCTGATAAACACCAGTCCGCGCTACAAGGAGCTTTACGAAACACAGTTCAAGAGGGTCATAGATTATGAAAAACGGCGAAACAATTCTTGACTTCCTATACGTTTGATATTACAATATAGATATAAAATATAAACGGAGAAACGATATGGACGACATTAAAAACAAAGACGATTATAATCCCGATATAGTCACTCTCTCGGACGACGACGGCAAGGAATACACCTTTGAGGTGCTTGACGCCATCGAAACCGATACCGGCAGGTATCTTGCGATGCTGCCGATCTTCGACGACCCGCAGCAGATGCTTGACGACAGCGGTGAGCTGGTGATAGTCAAGGTCGGTGAAGAAAACGGAGAGGAATATTACTACGAAATCGAGGACGACGACGAGTATGAAACCATCGCCGACGCCTTTGTGGAACGTCTTGAGGATTTTTTTGAAATAGACAACCGGTAAAATATATTTGTCCTGCCCTGTTCGCGGACCGCGTCTTATATAACCCTACAACCTTTTTAATCGGGGCCAAAGCTCGCGCGGCGGGCTTGCAGACCTCCCGCGGCTGTGCCGAGTTCGGAAGAAGGGAGCGCGAAGCCGTGCGGCCGGCACCCACCTGCTATACGCAGGTTATCTTAAGCGCATTACGGCAGGGCGGGACACATATTCGGTAATCAAGCTTAGTTTTTCGGCCGGACTCATTAAACAGAGTCCGGCCGAAGGTATTTATTCTTATTTAAAATCCGGTTTTCTCTGTTTATAATTCCGTTTAATAAACAAAAGCCGACGGTATCTTTTTAAGGATACCGTCGGCTTTTCAATTATCAGCGGCCGGATATTTTCCTTTTTATTAAAAGCGTCACCGCTGCGGCTGTGCCTGAAATCAAAAGTAATATCAGCGGGAGAACGGCAGGCTTTTCGCCGAGCACCGGCAGCGAAGAACCGCCGTCTGTATTCGTATTTCCGCCGTTTTCCGTAATATTCCCTCCGGCGGAATCTCCGCCATTGCCGGCTGAATTTTCGACCAAAGCGTTGACAGCGTAATTCAAGTCGGACGCTGCACGGTCAAGCTCAGTCTGGGGCGCCGTAGCCTTAAGGGCCTTGGCGGCCTCAAGCGCCGAGGTAACAGCGTTTGCCGAAGCCTCGGTATATTCTCCGAGATTCAAGCCTTCGGCCTTTTCTATAGCCGCATCAAGGGCAGTACGGTCGGTCAGCAGCTTCCATTCACTCGTAACCGTAGTATTGTTGTCTTCTGGGTAATTATCATCTGCCCCCATAGTATCAACCACATTATAAAGCCATTCATTGATCTGACTCTGAAGCTCCGCGGTCAGTATTCCCTCTTCCGCCGGAGTATCTCCCTCTGCCGGCGTGCCGAGAAGAAGCTCAGTAAGCTTCTCTTCCATATCAAAGCCGAGCAGTCTTATCGAATAGATAAAATCATGCAGCGTATAGCCAAGCTCCGGATTAACCGTTCCCGCAAGAGCTACATACTTTACGGTTTTTCCGCCTTCGTTTACGGCGGTCCATTTCGCGCCCAAGATCCCGATTACCATCGGTATTCCGCCGCCGTTTTCATCGTTGGCCGCAAGCAGCGGCGTGCGTCCTTTTTCAGACGGTATAAATTCCAAATTTACCTGATCCCACTCTGTTGAGCCCACAAGCTCCTCAAAGGTAACATTGGCGAGCACGCTGTCCAAAAGCTTTGAGACATCGGCGATAACAACCTTCAGCACCTCGGCAAGAAGCGCTCCGCTTTTTATGCTCTCGGCAGTCGCCGCCAC
>USHL01000193.1 GCA_900554525.1 uncultured Oscillospiraceae bacterium
TGTCTGCTGCATACAAATCTCCGGCACAATTCCGATACCTGCTGCACCTATTGCGGCACAGCAGCCGTATATGACTGTACCGTCAGGATTATTCTGTCTGCCTCCTACATCTCTGCCGCGTTTATTAAGCAGCAGCGGCGAATAGCTGTCAAACGGAAAGCCGCAGTTATTTTTGCTTTTTTCCGTGTTTACAGCGCCGTAAAGCGCATTATACACAGATTTCTCGATTTCGTCGGCATATACGCTGTCGCCTGTAATTCGGAGCAGCTGGTAACACAGTTTAATCCATGTAACGGTAACACAGGTTTCCTGCATAATAATCGTGTTTGTCCCGTCGGTCTGTGTAGCGGCTGAATTATCAAACAGTTCATGCCAGCACCCGCAGCATCCTATTACAGTCACATCGGTATCCATAACAAGCCGCGCAAAATTCACTGCGGCAATTTTAAATTTTTCATCTCCGGTTGCTCTGTAATATTCTATTGCCCCCTCGAAGCAGGACATAAGCTCATAGGCTTTGCGTATATTCCATTTATACGGCGGTATATCGCCTTGAAAAGCCAGCTCGAAAATATTATTATCTTTGCCGTCAGGCCCGCTTTTCACTAAATATTCTGCAAAATCAAGATATTTCTTGTCATCGGTAAGATTATACATACGTATAACGGGCTCAAGTATTGAAAGTGAATTTGCCCCGAACCACAAATGCGAAGTTTTACCGATCGGAATTTTATTTCCGCCGCTTCCGACCTTACTTATTATATAATCCAAATGCGCCTTAAACGCTTTCTCAATCTGTTTTCGCAGTTCAGTGCTTTTACATATTTCATGAAAATGCAAAAAGCCAAGCAGCACATATTTACGGCACCACATATCCCAGCCGTTATATTCACGCTCGGACGAATAGGTGGAAAAGCGTCCCAAGGCATCCTGCGTATCTAACATATCATGAACCGTATTTTCAAGAATTTTATATATTCTTTCATTCTGAGTATATTTATATATAAAACAGGCGCCCCGCATCAGCTTTCCCCAATACTCGCCCCTCCAGCCGAGATCATCGTCGGTTTTTCCTTCAAACTGTCTTACAAAAGTTTTCCAAAGCTTCTCATCTGAAATCTGCATTTCTTCAATAAAACGAATCATTCTGTCTTCAATGCCGTCAAGCCGGAAGCTGCCCGGCACACATGAAAGAAAAACATCTTTTTTGATGTATGTGCAATATTGCCGATTTTTAGTATAATAATCCTCACAGGTTCCTGCAAACATAAAAATTGCCCCTTTCTCGCTCTTCCGATCTAGTCTTTAAGTCTCCGAACGACATTTTATGCCTTAAAATATTCACTCTGCCGATTTAACCGTTTACCGTATATTATTTCCCCCACCGACGGAATATTAGGTAAAATATCTTCAGCTAAAACTATTATCGGCGCCGAAGCCCAAGGATGACAAAGACTTGTATTATGCTTCTGTTCTTTGCCCCACGCCTCGAAACAGGTAGTTGCCCCCTCCGAAAGCATATGCAGCCATGAGTGTCTGCCATCTGACAATATCAGCTCAAGCGCTTCATTATATCTGCCCGTTTTACACAATGCCTTAAGCACAAAATACGAAAAATAAACTCCGCAGGAAAGGCCTTTGTTCATCACCATTTTCAAGATATTGTCCTGCGCTTCTTTTTCCGCAAAATCAAAAAATACCGGAAGTATATTTGAATGCAGCGCAGAATGACCGCTGCTTTTGCAGTCTGTATAAATTTTAGATGCCGGATCGTAAAATTCGGCATTGAAAGAAGTGATAAGCTCTTTGCTGCGTTTCGGATAAGCTATTCCCAATATTTCGGATATTTTCTCGGTCAAAATCACACATCCGATATAAAGGGCATTAAGAACATTATGCGGCTGTCCGTCCGGAGGCTCAAGCCTGAAATCATACCCGTCCCGCAGCTCGGCAGGCCAGTCTACTAAATTCCATTTATCATTCACTCCGCAGAGAAGCCCGTCTCTGCGTTCATAAACCTTAAAGCCGTTTATAATTTTCCTGCAGATTTCAAGGTTTTTGCAAAGGTATGCCCTGTCATCCGAGAATTTATAATACTGTAACGCCAAAAGCGGAAAGATAAGCGAATAGTCAGCTATTTCCTGTAAATAAGAACCGGGAGCAACAGCCAGAAGAGTCTCGGAATATCCTGATGACTGCATAAAATTATCAAGTGCCTTTTTAAACAATTCCCCGTTGCCCGTTAAAATCATATGCGCGCTTCCGGTCACCAGCAAATCGCCCGAATACTGACCCTTTTCCCTTGTCGGGCAGTCAATATAAACTTCCTGTGCGCCGTATTTGACAGAATTTTTACACATCTCAAAAATCGATTTGAGCTGCGCATCGCAGGTTTTCAAAATACAATATTTATCATCAAAAGGATAATGCCGCACAACCGCTGTCAATGACAGTTCGCTTATATTGCCGCACGGAATCAGCTTTACATACCTGAAGCCTTTGTAGTCATACTGTTCATGCGAATTTTCCCCGTCTGATAAAATCAGTTTTTCTTTATATTCGCAGTTGCAGCGAAGCTTGTAGCGAACATCAGTTCCTTCCGCCTCCTCTCCGCACAGTATAAATACTGAATCGCCGTCATTCCCCTTTGCTTTGATTTCAAGCATTGCCGTTATTTCCCGGCCGAAATCGTAAAAAATGCTCCCGTCCTCAAGCCTTTCCTCTTTTAACGGTTTTTTAAAGTAACGAACAACCGGCTTGACCGGTTCCGGTGAAAATATATAATCAGCATCAATACTGTAACATCTCCGCCAGATAAGCTCCGCCCTACTGTCAAAATCCTCGGGAAAATATGTATCGGCGCCTGTAACCTGTGATTTTCCGTAGGCAGAATAATCTGCGCACTCCCAATCGCAGCCGGTACAAAGTATGCATTTGTTTCCCTGTCTTATTTCGGCAATCAAGCCTATGCGGTTATCTCCGCTGTTATAAGCACGGCATGGCAAGCCATGATAATAGACATCGACCATGATTTCATTTTTGCCGTTTTTAAGCATTCCGCTAAGATTATATTCATTCCAATAATAACAGAAACTGTATCCCTGAGCCGGTCCCTGCCCGATAATCCTTCCGTTTATTGTGAATTTATAATAATCGTCAGCCGTGATACGCAGCTTAACCGCTTCGCCGTTATGTTTGCAATCAAACCTTTTGCGAAATAGAAAATGCCTGTTTTTTAAACTGTCGGACATAACAGGCATAATCTCATTATGCTGTGCTGCCAAAATATCTGTCGGCTGCAAAGCGGAGGCACATTCATGGCTTATCCAGTCTCCGTGCGGAAAAATCAAACTTTTCATCTTTTATCCGGCTCCCGTTAAAATAAAAGCTTTTTAATAAATAAAACAAATAATACGTTAAAAGTCCGTCCCGGCTGTATATTATCAGGACATACAAATTATAACGAAAAAACTCCGCCGAATCAAATTGCAAAAATAAACTGTATGCTCATACCGTCAGCTGCT
>USHL01000194.1 GCA_900554525.1 uncultured Oscillospiraceae bacterium
TTGATGATTGTGACCGGCACCACGCTGCTGTCATTTTTTAAAACGGTGGCGAAGCCGGTTCGAACCATTTCCGAGCAGGCGGAAAATATTTATCAGACAAAGCTTGAAAAAGAGCAGAACGGTGAGACAAAGCTAAAGGTGGTAAAAGGCTTCAATGTTGATATTCCGGTGGATGATATTCCCGAAAAGCGTGCTCCGGAAAAATCTCTTGACGAAAAACAGCGCAAGGTGATTTCTGCCTATTACGGCGAAGAAACGACGGAGCCTCCGGTTAAAGAGGAACCGGCGCCTGTCCCCGAGTCCGAAAGCCGTCATAATTTAGATGCGGCGCTTGATGAGGCCCGACGGGAAGCAGAGCTTGAAAAGGCGCAGGAGAAAATAGATTTCAGGGAAGAAACCGAAAAATTCACAGAAAATCTTGAAAGCAGTTCAGAGGGCTCCGAAGAGTCGTATAGATTTCCGCCGTACAGTCTTTTAAAGGAGTCTAAGACTCCGAGTGCAGCTGTGCTTTCGGCAGAGCTGGACGTTACTGCGGAACATCTGGTGGAAACACTGCGCAGCTTCGGCGTTGAAACCCGCATAGTCGATATCAGCCGCGGTCCTACCGTAACGCGGTACGAGCTTCAGCCCAGCGCCGGAGTGAAGATAAGCCGCATAACAAACCTTGCCGACGATATCGCTCTCAATCTGGCGTCGGCAGGGGTGAGAATAGAGGCTCCCATACCCAATAAGGCGGCGGTCGGAATTGAAGTGCCTAATAAGGCGAGCGCCGTCGTAGGCGTCCGCGGGATACTCGAGTCACCGGAATTTACAAGCGCCAAAAGCAAGCTTACCGTAGCGCTCGGGCGCGATATAGGCGGCAATGTCGTTGTGACCGACATAGCAAAAATGCCTCATGGACTGATAGCGGGCGCTACCGGTTCAGGTAAATCGGTATGCATTAATTCTATAATCATAAGCCTGCTTTACAAAGCTGCTCCCGAAGAGGTCAAGCTGCTGATGATCGACCCGAAGGTGGTGGAGCTCGGGATATACAACGGTATACCTCATCTGCTTGTGCCGGTGGTGACCGATCCGCGCAAGGCCTCGGGAGCGCTCGGCTGGGCGGTCAGTGAAATGGAAAAACGGTACCGTATGTTTGCCGACCGCGAGGTGCGCGATATAGAGGGCTATAACCGTGAGGTTGAAAAGCTCGGGGATCCGGAAATACAGAAAATGCCGCATATCGTTATAATAATTGACGAGCTGGCCGATCTTATGATGACGGCTCCGAATGAGGTGGAGGATTCAATCAACCGTATTGCGGCAAAAGCGCGTGCGGCGGGTATGCACCTAATAATCGCGACACAGCGTCCGTCGGTCGATGTCGTCACCGGCGTAATCAAGGCAAATATACCGACAAGGATAGCTTTCGCGGTATCCTCACAGGTCGACAGCCGCACAATACTTGATACCGCCGGAGCTGAAAAGCTGCTCGGCAGGGGAGACATGCTCTTCAGTCCTATGGGGTCAACTAAGCCGAGACGCATACAGGGCTGCTTTGTGAGCGACGAAGAAGTCGAAGCGGTGGTCGGCTTTATCAAAAACGGCGGCTCGGCAGAGTATGACGACAACGTCATTGTTGAGATAGAGCGGCAGGCCGCAGTTGAGAAAAAACAGAAGACCGGTCTTGCAGAGGACGGCCCCGACGAGGATCCGATGCTCAGCGAGGCAATCAAGGTGGTAGTGGAAAACGGACAGGCCTCGACCTCGCTTTTGCAGCGCCGCCTGAAACTCGGCTATGCCCGTGCTGCGCGGATAGTTGATGAGATGGAGCAGCGCGGAGTGGTCGGGCCGTACGAGGGCTCAAAGCCGCGAAAGGTGCTGATAACCAAGGAACAGCTTTTAGAGCGCGAAGCCGGTGAGGATAATTGAAACCCAAATTCAAATTAAAGTTTTTGCTTTCTGCTGCGGCTGTTGTCTGCGCTGCGGTTTTCGGTCTTGTGTTTTACGGTGCTTACCGCGGTAATGCCTCCGTTGATGTTTCACGGGATTTTGTTAAAATCATCGATGTCGGTCAGGCAGACTGTATACTTATTTACAGCGGCGGCTGTTCGGCGCTGATAGATACCGGGCTTGCCTCCTCGACGGACGAGGTGGCGGAAGCGCTTGACAGCGCCGGCATAAAGACGGTAGATGTGCTGATGCTTACCCATATGCACGATGATCACGCGGGCGGTTTTGAGCTTATTTCCCAACAATACGGAATAGATAATCTGATACTTCCGGATTATGAGTTTGACAAAGGCTCTTATACTTCGGCTTCAGACCGTATATATACGGCAAAGCAGGGAATGAATTTTGAAATCGGAAGATTCGAAATTACACTGCTTGCGGAATACGGCGATTTGCCGGAGGAAAACGACCGCTCGGTATTTGTAATGGCCGAGAATTCCGGAAAAAAGTTTCTTTTTACCGGTGATGCAGGGAAAAGGGCCGAGGAACGTCTGCTTGAAGAAAGAATCAATATTGACTGCGATGTTTTGAAAGCGGGGCATCACGGCAGTGATTCCTCATTGGCAAAAGAATTTTTGGCGGCCGCAAGCCCGGAATACGCCGCGATATCGGTCGGTGAAAACAACAGCTACTCGCATCCGTCACCCGAAACGCTTTCGGCGCTCGGGAACTGCGGTGCCGAGATACTGCGAACAGATAAAAACGGTGATATTACATTTTATGTTGAAAATGGGGAAATAAAAGCCGAAACCGAAAAATAGGCAAAATAAAAAGCGGGAGAAATCTTTTTAGATTTCCTCCCGCTTTTTTCGGCAAAGACGTTATTATATTTATATTTTTCAGTTAAACATATCAAGCACGGCCTGCTTGGATTTAACGCCGACGCCGGTTCGGTAGATTTTTCCGTCTTTAAAAACCGCAAGCGTCGGAACGGATGAAACCGCAAAGCTTTCGGCAAGCTCCGGCTGTTCGTCGATATTTATTTTGCATACCTTTTTATCGCTGCTTTCCGCGGCAATCTCGTCGATGACAGGGGAGAGCATGCGGCAGGGGCCGCACCATTCAGCAAAAAAATCCACCAGAACGGGCTTATCGGATTTTAAAACTTCGTTTTCAAAATTTTCGGCGGTAAGCTTTATTACTGACATAATAATCTCCTTTCGCTTTTATTATTCGGCAAAAATCCGTAAAAATTCCGAAATATAAAAGGCAGTTTTTCGCTGCCTTTTTGTTATGCCGTTTCTGCGGCGGTTTCTATATCTGCGATATTGACATTGACAATCGTGACCGCGTTGCCGGTCATGGTCTGTAATTTTTCTTTTATGTTATGCTGGACCCTTTCGGCTACTTCTCTTACCTTAGCGTTTTGTTTTACGCATATATAAACACTGATTTCAATGGCACCGTTGATATTTTCGACTTTAACGCCTTTAAAAGCATTTTTGCTTTTGACAAAGCCTTTAAGGTCAATGGATTTTTTTGAAAGCCCCGTTACGCCGTCAACTTCCTTGGCCGCTATTTC
>USHL01000195.1 GCA_900554525.1 uncultured Oscillospiraceae bacterium
CCTCACCTTTCAGCTACGGTGCTTATTTTTGCCATAGGCGTTGTGCTTCTTATAGTAGGCGGGCTTCAGAAAAGATATATTTTCGGAGGAATTGCCGGGGGAGTTGTACTGCTGGTGCTGGCGGTTGTAACGGGCGTTATCGGGTACGGCTCGGACCGTATAAAGTACTGGCTGGATCCGTGGGCAGATCCGCAGAATCTGGGCTTTCAGACGATACAGTCGCTGCTGGCTATCGGCTCCGGCGGAATTTTGGGCAGAGGCATAGGACAGTCGCGCCAAAAATACCTTTGGGTGCCGGAGCCCCATAACGACTTTATTTTTTCAATAGTCTGCGAGGAATTGGGGCTTGTTGGAGCAATGGTAATTATTCTTCTTTTCTGTCTGCTTGTATGGCGCGGCTTTACAATAGCAATGCGTGCCGAGGATAAATTCGGTTCACTGCTTGCAATAGGCCTTACCTTTCAGGTAGGACTTCAGGCAATGCTTAATATTTGGGTCGTTACCAATACTATTCCCAATACCGGAATAAGCCTTCCGTTTTTCAGCTACGGCGGTACTTCGCTTTTGATACTGCTGGCTGAAATGGGGATAGTGCTTTCGGTTTCGCGAAGTTCAAATATTGAAAAAACGTAAGGGGTGTGAGTAATTTGAAAATTTTATTTGCCGGCGGCGGTACGGCAGGTCATATAAACCCCGCGCTGGCCATAGCGGGATATATAAAAGAACGTCATCCGGACGCTGAGATCCATTATATCGGCACCGCTGAAAAGCTGGAGGCAAAGCTGGTGCCCGAAAAGGGATACAATTTTTACACCATAGATGTTGCCGGTTTTCAAAGAAAGCTTTCGTTTAAGAATATTGCAAGAAATGCTTCTGCTGTCAGAAAGTATTTTTCCTCTTCGTCGGATTCGAAAAAATTTCTGCGTCAAATAAATCCGGACATTGTTGTCGGCACGGGGGGCTATGTAAGCGGGCCGGTGCTTAAAGAGGCACAGAAACTCGGTTTCAAGACCGCAATACACGAGCAGAATGCCTTTCCGGGCGTTACGACGAAAATGCTTGCTCCGAATGCCGACCGCGTTATGCTTGCTATGCCAGAGGCGGAAAAATATCTTAAGCTTAAAAATAAGCCGATTATAACCGGCAATCCCGTGAGAGTAGAGCTTCTCGGTATAACGCGTGATGAAGCGAGGCGGAAGCTTGGTCTCGACAGTCGTCCGCTGCTCCTTTCATTCGGCGGGTCACTTGGCGCCAGACATATTAATGAGGCTGTGACTGAGCTTATAAAGCACTATAACGGGAAGAATGAGTTTTACCATATACACGGAACCGGCAAGGCAGGATATCAGACTATGCTCGACGCTCTTGAAGGCGTGAAGCTTTCCGATATGACAGATATACGTGAATATATAAGTGACATGGATGTCTGTATGGCGGCTGCCGATCTTATAATCTGCCGTGCCGGAGCAATAACGTTAAGTGAGCTGTCGTTGCTCGGCAAACCGTCGGTGCTGATACCGTCGCCGTACGTTGCGGAAAATCATCAGTATCACAACGCCATGACCCTTAAAAAGGCGGGAGCCGCAGAACTTTTAGAGGAAAAAGAGCTTTCCGGCGAAAGGCTTATTGCCGTTGTAGACCGTCTGATAAGAAACCGCCCGCAGCTTGACCGGATGGGAGCCGCGGCCAAAAAACACGCAATTACCGACGCAAATCAAAGAATTTATCAGGTTTTAATGGAATTATACACCTCGGCGTGACAAAAACCGCATTCCGGCATAGTATGAACTGAGAGTAATAAGTTCGCTGTGAGAGGGTGCGGTAAATGTCTGAAATTGTTATAAACGGCGGGAACAGGCTAAACGGAAAAATGAGCGTGCAGGGTGCGAAAAACAGTGTGCTGCCCGTTCTGGCGGCAACTATCCTGTGTGAAGGTGAATGCATTATACATAACTGTCCTGCGCTTTCGGACGTGGATTCATCGCTGAAAATTTTAAAAACGCTCGGCTGTGAATGTGCTTTGGAGGACGGAACTGCGGTTGTGAAAAGCAGCGGAATGACGTCTTATGAGATACCGGATGAACTTATGCGGGAAATGCGTTCGTCGGTAGTGTTTTTAGGCGCTATTATAGGCCGTCTCGGCAAGGCGGTAATCAGCAGCCCCGGAGGCTGTGAGCTTGGCCCCAGACCGATAGATCTGCATCTTTCCTCGCTTGAATGCCTCGGCGTTAAGATAACAGAAGAACATGGCTATTTATACTGTTCTGCAGAGGACGGACTGCGGGGCGCCGAGATAGCGCTCGGCTTTCCGAGTGTGGGAGCCACCGAAAATATTATCCTTGCCGCATCGACCGCCGACGGACTTACGGTCATACATAATGCGGCCAAAGAACCGGAGATAAGCGATCTCGGGGATTTCCTCAACAGCGCGGGGGCAAGGATTTACGGCTGCGGTTCCGATACTATCACAATACACGGGGTAAAAAAGCTCCATTCGGCTGAGCATACAATAATACCGGACAGGATTGCCGCAGCTACATATATGGCATGCGCCGCGGTAACAGGCGGAAAAATCACGCTTGAAAATGTGATGCCGCCGCATATGGTTTCAATTTTTTCATTTTTCCGTCAGTGTGGCTGCAATGTGGAAATGAGCGGAAAGAGCATAACTGTTTGCGCACCGGATAGGATAAAGCGCGTTCCGACTGTCAGAAGCCTTGTGTATCCGGGATTTCCGACTGATGCGGGTCCGCTTGCGATAGCGGCGCTGTCGCTGGCAGAGGGGACATCGGTTTTTGTTGAGAATATATTTGCCAACCGCTTCAGATATGTTGATGAGCTTAAACGTTTTGGCGCTAAAATCAATACAGAGGGAAAAACCGCGGTCATTGAGGGAGTCGGCTCACTTTCGGGCGCAGACTGCAAATGTACGGATTTGAGGGGCGGAGCCGCACTGGTAGTGGCGGCTCTCGGAGCGCAGGGTACGGCGCATATCGGAGAGATACAGCATATAAAACGCGGCTATGATGATATTGTCGGCCGTCTTAGGACGCTTAATGCCGATATAGTATTAAAGCAATAAAGGAAGAGTGTTTTGAAAAAGGAGCTACAGCCGAAGGATGAATTTATGCATAAAAGGATGGCGCGGCAGAAACGTCTCAGAAAACGCCGCGCCGCCGCCGCGCTTATAACGGTTATAATATTGCTGCTGATCGCGGGTGCGGTGCTGTCACTAACGGTTTTCTTCCCCATTGAAACTATTAAAGTATCAGGTAGCAGCAGATACACTTCGGAAGAGATTGCCGCGGCATCGGGGATAGATATCGGAGACAACCTTTTTACCGCCTCGGAAAAAAAGACAGAAGAAATTTTAAGTAAAAGTCTTCCGTACATTGAGAGCGTGTCTTTCAAGCGCTCGCTGCCCGGCACGCTTGAAATAACGGTAAAGGACGCAGATGAATATGCTTGTTATAATGTGTCGGGCCAATATTATTCCGTGAGCCGTTCCGGCAGGGT
>USHL01000196.1 GCA_900554525.1 uncultured Oscillospiraceae bacterium
AGCAGGCCGGTGGTGGATATACCGAGCGCGTTCAGCGCCGAAAGAATTATTACGGCGTGCAGCGCGATATTAACCGATTTCACAAGGAACTTTTCCAGCGAATAATCCATACTGATTTTTTTTAAGGATTTGGTCATCAGCTTGATTATAAAAACAATAATAAAATGACCAACCAATAATATAAGGCCGGCCTTCAAAAGCGCCAGCAAATTCGAAAGCAGCCAATCCCAGCTGAAATCTTTAAATAAATCTTTCATCAAAAGCCCTCATTTAAGTGATTCGATATCTTCCTGTATCTGCCTTTTCAACGCGTCGGGAGAGGAAAATTTCATCTCTCCCCTTAAATATTCAAGCGGCCTTACAGTAACGGTCTTTCCGTACAGGTCACCGGAAAAACCGTGTATATAGGTCTCGCTGATTATATAATCCGAACGGTAGGTCGGTCTTATACCGATATTGGTTATGCCCGAATAAGTCCTGCCGCCGAAAATCACTTCGGATCTATATACCCCGAACTTAACCTTTACCAGCTCTTCGGGATATTTCTGATTAACGGTTGGAAATCCGAGCGTTCTTCCACGCCGGTCACCGCTTATAACTTCAGCCGAAAAAGAAAAAGCCTCTGTAAGCAGCGCATCGGCTTTCTTGATTTCACCGTTTTTCAGATACCCGCGTATCACGGTAGAGGAAACGGTCTCCCCGTCCGAGCGAACCGGCTCGCAGCAGCGAAATTCAATGCCTTTTCTGCGGCAAAACTCGCCGAGTAATGCGGTATCGCCCTCGGCGTTCTTACCGAAGCGGTAGTTAAAACCGTAGGATATAAGCACAGGAGAAAATTTATCACATATATTTTCTAAAAAATCGGCTGCCTGAATATTCCGCACCTTGTCAAAATCAAGGGCAAATATTTCGTCTATGCCGATCTTCTTTATTATACGGCATTTATCCTCATACGGCATAATCGCGTCGTATACGCCGTTCATTACCGATTTCGGGGACTGTCTGAACACCACCGCAATTTTTCGGCAGCCGTCAGGCAGCTCCAAAACCCTGCGATGGCCTATGTGTACACCGTCAAAAGTACCGAAAGCCAAAGCGTTTTTCATTTTCAGCACTCCTTAGGATAATTGATAATACACCTGATACCGAGACTTTCGGCAGCAAAATCCGCGTATCCTACACCTAAAAACAGATCGCCGAGCTTAACTCTGAAAAGCTCGCCGTCCTCAGGCTCAGACAAACGCAGACGCTCAAAACCGAGACGTCCGCCGTTACAGAAACGAACCGCCTGTTTCTCGGTCACGTCAATTTCACGCAGATGCTTTACTGCATCTTCTTCTTTTAATATATGATATCCGATATTTTCGGAATTAAGGGTTTCAAGCTCTACGCACTGCTCAAGCGAAAAGCCCGCGGCATATGTCCTTTCAAGCGCCGAAAGCGACGCACCGCAGCCCAAATACTCCCCTATATCACGCGCGAGTGAACGTATATACGCCCCTTTAGAAACATAAAAATCCGCTAAAAAACGGTTTTGGCTGTCTATTTGCGAAACAGCCTCAGCTGAAAATACCGTAATCTCACGCTCCGGTATATCAACCGTTTTTCCCTCACGGGCAAGGCTGTAAAGCCTTACCCCGTCTTTTTTTATCGCGCTGTACATAGGCGGGCGCTGCTTTATTCTGCCCGTAAAATGCCGCATAGCCGCTTCAATATCAGCTTCCGAAACACTAACCGGCCTTTTATCAATAATACTGCCGGTAATATCTTCGGTATCAGTAACAATGCCAAGCTGAATTTCAGCACGGTAACGCTTATCCGAGTCCAGCATAAGACCTGAAAGAGCCGTAGCTCTTCCGAGAAGCACCGGAAGCACACCCGTAGCCATGGGGTCAAGCGTACCTGTGTGTCCGACCCGCTTTTCACCAGCAAGTCGCTTTATCGCCGCAACAGCGCCGAACGAGCTTTTCCCACAAGGCTTATTCAGCAGCAGCAGACCCTGCATATGCGTCCTCCATAACCGTACGGACAGCGTCAAGCACAGTCTTTTTTACACTGTCAAGACTGCCTTTAATGGTAGCTCCCGCAGCGGCTTTATGTCCTCCGCCTCCGAGCATACGGCATATAACCGATGCGTCGAGCGGAGGATAAGTTCTCACCGAAACCTTATATTCAGCATCATCTGTCTGCTTTATTGTAATACCGGCAATAACGCCTTCGACACTGCGTGAAATCACGGCAATGCCTTCAAGCTCGGTACCGCTGCAGCCTGTAGCCGTCTGCATTTCGGCAGTCACGGATAACAGCATACACTTACCGCCGAAATGGAATTCCGCCGCGTCAAGCACCATGCGCTCCAACTCTAAAAGCTTGCGCGGCTTTGTGTCGAACATAACGCGGTTAATTTCGGGAGCGTTTATATCGTATCTGTACAGCTCAGCCGCTATCATATGAGTTTTTTCGGTAACAGACGCATACTTGAAACATCCGGTATCGGTCACGATGCCGGTATAAAGAGCTTTGGCGGCCGTATCGTTTATTCTTATTTTCAGCAGCAAAAACAGCTCATATATACATTCTGCCGTAGCCGAAGCACAGTCGTCAAGATAGAGGTATTTTGCATAGTGAACATTTGAGATATGATGATCGATATTCAAATCAACTAAACTGCCGAACTCAGGCTCGAGACCGCCCAAAAGCTTTGGATCGGCTACATCCACAGCTATGACCGTAGCGTTTTCCTTGGAGATATGATCTGTTTTCTGAACAAAGTACTTATATTTTTCGGGAATTACATCAGGGCATAAAACACAAGCCGCCTTTCCGAGCTCTTTAAGCCCGTAGTAAAGCGCAAAGGCAGAGCCGAGAGTATCTCCGTCCGGTGACGCATGGGTGAGAATCACATAGTTATCGTGCGATTTCAGAAATTTCGCCGTTTGTTTAAGGGTAAAAATCTCGCACCCGGTACCGTTATTATTTTTCATTTTCCTTTTCACCGCCGAACGATTCAATAATTTTTGAAATATTGGCGCTTTTTTCAATTGAGTTGTCCGCCACAAATCTCAGCTCCGGAACCTTTCGAAGCGTAAGACGGCTGCCAAGCTCCCTTCTCAGAAAGCCCGCAGCGCCCTTGAGCGCCTTAACTGAGCTAACCGTCTGTTCGTATCCTTCTATTGCGCTGACATACACTGTGGCGTACGAAAGATCGCCCGAAACGTCGACCTTTACGATGCTCAGCAGCTTACTGACCCGCGGATCCTTCAGCTCACGCAGCAGCTCCGACAGGGTGATTTTTATATCCGAAGTAATACGGCTTAATCTGTATCCTGGCATTAATCTCTGTACTCCTCCATAACAAAGGCTTCGAAGACGTCTCCCTCTTTAATGTCGGCAAATTTTTCAAGAGTAATTCCGCACTCATACCCTTGGGCCACTTCCTTGACATCGTCCTTAAAGCGGCGAAGGGAATCTATTTTATCCTCGCAAATAACTATTCCGTC
>USHL01000197.1 GCA_900554525.1 uncultured Oscillospiraceae bacterium
GGAGTTCAGACGTGTGCTCTTCCGATCTCTGTCGAGCACATTTATAATACCTTTTCTATATGTATTACAGCGCTTTCTCCTGTACCCTGAGCTATATCGGTAAAAACTATCCCAGCATTCATCAGCATTGCGCCGGAAAATACTTTGCCCGTTTCTGTATCTTTATAATAAGCCTCGGGTTCAAGTCCGCGAAGCCTTATTATCAAATGCTGATGACATTCCCACCGCATTGTGACAAGTGTAACCATTGCCTGTGATTTGTCGGACGACACAAACTGCCATGCTGCTCTGTACGGATTATCAAACGGAGAAATCAGCCTGTATAGATCTCCTCTGTTAATAAGTTCATAATCCTTGTGATATTCCTCTATTTGCCGGCAGATAATATTTTTTTCCTCATCACTCAGCCTGGTCGGATCAAGTTCAAGCCCAAAGGTGCCCCACTTTGCAACCCTGCATTTGGTTTCATAGCCCGTCCTGTTTGTTGCCGAAACATGAGCCCCCATAGCCGAGGCAGGATAGCACATTGAAGTCCCGAACTGGATATAAAGCCTTTCTATAGGGTCGGTATTATCGCTCGCCCAAATTTGCGGCGAATAACAAAGCATAGCCGGATCAAAGCGTCCGCCGCCGCCCGAGCAGTTCTCAAAAAGAATATTCGGAAAGCTTGTTACAAGCCGGTTCATCAGGTCGTACGTTCCAAGCACGAACCGATGAAAAAACTCCTTTTTTCTTTCCGGAGGCAAGAGCGCAGAGTCGGCATCGGTAATATTTCTGTTGAAATCCCATTTCAGATATTCGATATTATTTTGTGACAGTACCGAATACATCTGTTTCCATATGTTATCTCTTACATCCTCGCGTGAAATATCTATCACATACTGTTTTCTTCCGAGCATAGGCTCTCTGCCTGACGCTCTTACACACCAATCAGGGTGAGCGCGGAACAAATCGGAATTGGGTGAAATCATTTCCGGTTCAAACCAAATACCGAACTTCAGCCCTTCGGCATTGATATGCTCTATAAGCTTATTAAGTCCGCCCGGCAGTTTATTTTTGTTTACATACCAGTCGCCGAGCGAGGAAGTATCGTCATCTCTGTGACCGAACCAGCCGTCGTCCATAACAAGCAGTTCCACGCCCAATTTTTTGGCTTCCCTTGCAAAGCTTATCAACTTATCTTCATCAAAATCAAAATAGGCGGCTTCCCAACTGTTAATCAACAGAGGTCTTTTTTCGGTTTTATACCGCCCCCGTATTAAATTATTGTTATAAAATCTGTGCAGCTTACGGCTCATTTCTCCTATGCCGCCCGCAGTAAACACCATTACTGCCTCAGGTGCATAAAAGCTTTCGCCGCTGTTGAGCAGCCAGGAGAATGTCTGTGGTTCGATTCCCATAATAAACCTTGTGGTGCAGTTGAAATCACATTCCGCAAGCGCCGAAAAATTGCCGGAATATACAAGGCTGAAGCCGTAAACATCACCGTGTTCCTCATCAGAGCCCCTTTGTGCCAGCGCGACGAATGGATTCTGAGTATTGCTTGAAGACCCGCGTCTGCTCTCGACCCCCTGAACTCCGTGGGCAAGTCTGCGCCGCTCTATATTTCTTTCCTTTGCGTGACAGCCGTAAAGAGTGATCATATCGTAATCCATATCGGGCAAATCGAGACACATACTCATCACTCTCTCAATTCTCATATTATCTGAAGAAACATTTTTTACCTTTATATGTCTTGTTATAACATCATATTCGGGAAAAACCGTATAATAAAGCGTGACCTCTGCTCCCGTAACAAAATCCTCCGTATAAATCTCAAGTGTCTGTGCCTCGCTCTCATTATTAACATAAGTTGACGGCATTCCCTGTATTTCTTTTTTTCCGTTATATATTTTATATCCCGTATAGCGTATATCGGTAATACTGTCGCCGTTTTTATTTATGATTTCAAGTGCGGAAATCCTGAAATCTCCTGCTCCGTGTGTGCCGTATTCAATAGGCGCGGTATCCGGGGAAAAGCCGTTCTCACCTATCACCGGATTAACGGGACTGAAGGAAGCATTTATCATTCGTTTTTCTCTCTCCGGCACATAACTCTCAGGAATATATGCTCCGTAATACAGATTTAAAAGATAGTTTTCATCATAAACAGCTACTATATAGCTTGAATTTTCGGTATCAAGCTTAAAGGTTTTGGTTTTTTCGTCATAAAATACCGGCATATTTACCTCCATAAGCAAATGAGAAATTCGGGTTCTTTTATCCGCAAGCTGCCATCAACCAGTTTGCAAACAGTGATACGCTTTTCAAAGCAACACGCCTTTTGCTATACTTCACAGACTGCTATTCCTTTTTTCTTCCATGAAATAATATTGGCACACAGTAAATTCCAGCTCTGAAAGCCCTGATTGTTTACTCCGCGTCCCGTTTCCGGATCGTAATATTCGTGCATCTCTCCGCATTCGGCTATATCCCGACCGAATAGCTTTACAGTCTTATCCGCAAGTTCTTCTGCAAACCCGTCATACCCGTATTTGAGCAGTGATCTGAATGTGATATAATTTGATACTCCCCATACAGGACCGAGCCAGCACGATGGATTGCCGCTTTTTACAATCTGATACATTTTTTCACATTTGGAAAGTGTGCGAACTCCCCAAGGGGCATAAAACAGTCTTTCGTCAAGATAATTTTCTTTGACCATTCGCTCTGCCTGCTCCTTTGTTGCTATACCCGCCCACATAGCCATAAATCCGGACCAGACATCTATACGCTGAATGAGCGTATTCCAGTTTCGCGGACAGCCGCTGTGCAGCGTTTGATTAGGCTCTACAGGTAAAAGATTTAAATCAACGCTGTAATAAAAGCCGTTACGTTCGTCATAGCAAAGCTCGCGGATAGCTTTTTTAAGTGTTTCGGCAGCTGCCCGGTATTTTTCAGCCTCGCTCTTCATTCCCAGTTTTTCGGACAGCTTTGCCATTGCAGATTTTTCCTTATACATCAGGCAGTTCAAAAATATTGAGCCTGAGCTGCAGCGCGGTCTGTAAAAGGTACAAGGATCGTTATCCACCCCTATTGCGGTGTCGTCTATAAAATAATACAATCCGCTTTCATGGCGGCAGTAATTATCGTAATAGGAAAGATGCCCCGCCAAGGCTGCATAAAGCGGACGAAGCCATTCATAATCGTTATGAGTCATCGCTATAAAAAGCGCGTGCTGAATCAATACAGGCTTACTGCAGTTTACCGCGCCTTTTAAGGAAGCGTCGGGAAACGAATTGCTGTCGCTTACCATAATATAAATTCTGCCGGTTTCCTTATCGGCAGAATAGGCAAAATTTTCAACACACCCCTTTTGATATGGGTAAACGTCATCGAGAGTGCCTTCGTTCTCCGCCACTTGCGTAATTGCTATGCCCAGTCTATCTTGCCCTGATAATGCGAAATGTCGATTCCATGAATCTCGTAACC
>USHL01000198.1 GCA_900554525.1 uncultured Oscillospiraceae bacterium
GGCTTTCAGATTTTTCATAAACAGTGCCGGTATTATTTCTGCCTTCATTCAGTTCTTCCTCCGTTACTATTTTTGTTCTCGGGGCTAAGCAGTCCGTAAGGATACAGAAGTATCTTCCGGACGCGGTTTTGTGGCGTGAGTAGATATATCCGTATTTCATTTTGGCGCTTACATTGCATTTTGCCCAGTCGTCGGCGCTTATCTCGCCCCAGTCTCCGCTTTTGTGCCTTTCAAGGGCGCAGACTATATCCGTTTCAGACAGTATCTCTTTTGCTTTCCGGCTTACTGTGTAGTTACCTATGTTGAGAGTAAGAGAAAGTATGGGCCGTCTTGAAAACCGGCGCCGTACCGCCTTTAACGCTACCACCGCCCGCTGTTCCTTTTTTATTGCCGATAAAAAGCGCTCGTAGGCACGGCTTAAGGCTTTAACGCTCTGCGGCGTTTTTCTGAATTTCTTAAATAGCCGGTATTTCGCGTGTTTTGCGGCAAGCGACCGGAAGAATAGTTTAAGCTTTGCGGTAAACAGCTTGTGAAATATCATTATAGCCCTCCTTTCAGGCGGCGTTCAGCGTCAGAGCCGAAACGGTTTTAAGCTTTATGCCGTGTATAAGCTTTTGGGTCTCCGGACCGCTTTTCTGAAGTTTACGGGCGATTTCTGTCAGAGTAAAGCCGTCAAGCAGCAGCTTTACCGCTATGCGCTCATTTCTTTCAAAGCAGGACAAAAGCTCCTTTAAGCGTATTCGCTCAAGCAGCTCCGTAATTTCGTCTCTTTCGTCCGCGAGACTTTCCTCAAAGGTGCGGCCGAAGTCAGCCGTATCATAAAGGCTTACGGTATTTGCTTCTTCGGCAAGGCTCTTTTCCGCCGCGCTGACCGACATTTCCATCGCCTTATAGGCACGGGCTTTGAAATCGCCGCCGGTATTCTTTATAACGCAATTAAGAAAAGCGAATATAACGGTATCGTAATATTCGTCCTTGGGCAGTCCGTGTTCCTTTAGAAAGCTGTAAACCAGCTCGTGATTTTCCGCCGCGAAAGCGGCTTTTTGTTTTGTTAGTTTCATTTTTATTTTCCTTTCTTTTAACTTACTTTGATGTAACCGTCCGGGGTCAGGATATTGAATATCATTTTATTTGACTCGACCTCCCTCAGTTCAGCTTTGTCACTGTCTCCTGAAGCCATAAGGTTTGTTTTTTTCTGCTTTATGACGCGGCCTTTTATAACGTGCGGATGCTCACAGTCAACAAGCCCGTTCATCAGTCCGCTTGCTCCTACAAGACCTATCTGTGAGAGGTTAAGAGGCAGTAGCGGTTTCATCACACGGCTTTCAAGCGCCTTTTCCTCAAAAAGCAGGCTGAGACTGTCAGAGGTCTTAAGATACTCCGAAAGCTCCGCTGTATCAAAGACAGAACCCCTGAAATACGGCACCTCGGATTCCTTATCGGGGAGTGAGTACAGCTTTTCGGGGAGCTTGTCGATAAGCGGTATTTTTTCCGGGCTCAGCGTAAGCTCTTCGATCTTTTTTGCTGTCTTCTGTCCGCTGTGCTTTTCTGTGCGTATGCCGAAAAAGACGATCTGGCTGAATTTTCTGTATTCGCTGTCACGGAAACGGTAAACCGAAATGTTTTTGAAGTAGGACGCCAATAAACCGCATACCTGCTCTGTCGCCCTGTGTGACGGTATTATATAGATAAGAAGACCGCCTTTCATAAGATAGGGCAGAATATCGCTCAAAAAAGCCCGTTCCATACGGCGGCTGCCGTCAGGACCGGGGCAGGACAGATACGGCGGATTAAGGAAAACCGCGTGAAATCTGCCGTAAGGAACGCGCGAGGCAAAAAAGCTGCCGGATACCGCACGGTCAAGGTTTTCCCGCGCGGCGCGCACACGTTCTCCGTCTATCTCTATACCGTAGGTTACGGCGTTTTCCCCGTCGGAGAATTCTTTAAGTGCAAGCCCCTCTCCGCAGCAGGGGTCAAGCAGATTTACCCTGCGGTCCGGAAATTTCACGGCGGATTTTATAAGCCGTACATGCTCAGGGTCGGTAGGGAAGTACCCCATTTTTATCCTGTTCATAAGCCGGGCGGCTTCTTTGGCGTTTATTCCGCTGGTTGAAGGCAGCATACCGGCGAATGATTTTACGGCTGACACAAGCGCTTTATAGTTTGAGCCGTTTAAGTAATCAAACCTTGCTAAGGCGCCGGACATTCTGCGGGCGGTCTTTGTAAGCTCACCGTCGCCGTACTCATCGAGCGCGTGTAGCAGCTTTGTAAATTCCTTTATGAGCGCCGATGCCGCGGTTTTCAGCTGCGGAATATCCTGACAGGCAGAGCCGGTGCTTTTGTGCTCAAGATATAACGGGTATATTTCCAAAAGCTCATCCGCCAGTCTGTTAAGCTCTGCTTTTGATGCCTCTGTCTCATCAAGGCAGAAACAGCTTTTAGTTTCGTCGCCGGTCATTTTAAACCTTTTCAACCTTTCTGTAATTTATTCGCTTAAAGACAAAACCCTTGTAACCGTAATCCAGAATATTTTTAAGCGTCTCAAGATATGTGTTGAAGATATGTTCCGGCATAAATCCCGCTGCGGTAAGAAAAACCGCTGTGTATTCGGTCTGTCCGTCCACGATAAGCTTCATACGGTCATTTTCCGCGAACACATACGCTTTCCTGCCGCTTTTTGTATCCTCGTAATGCGGCAGGGAAGTAGAAAGCGGCAGCGCCTTTTTTACCTGAACGCTCAAAAACGCCGTGAACATATCCCAGTCCCTTGACGGATTATCTGTCGTAAATACCGCTTTGTTGGCGATATAAAATCCGCCGCTGTTTTTGAGACCTTCTGTGCCTGCAGGTAATTCTATGCCGCGCATTTTTCTTTTCCCCGCTTTCTTTTTTTGACCGTTTCGGCTCTTACCGCTATAAGACTTGACGAGAAGGTGACATACCTTGTGTTAAGTTCTCCCGCGATCAGCAGGTCGTAAAGGAAAGAGACTACAGCGGTCGCCGCCGTAAGGTTTGCCGTTACCGACTGCGGAGCCGATACCGCGCGTTCCGCGCAGGAAAGCTCAGTCGGCAGCTTATCCGTACATTCAAGCACATCGGGGTAAAGAGAGCCTACAGGTTTATATGTAGTTCTGCCGTTCTGCCTTACTCCGCAGACCACCTGACCGGTGCTTTCGCCGTTTCCCGAATCTATGTAGACAAGGCTTTCGCATTTTGAGAAAACCCTGTGGCAGACAGCGCGCGACTTGTTGTTGTCCACACAGCCGATAAGGATAACTCTTTGTGTTTCGGCAGAGCTGTTCCAATAGGATTTTCTGAAATCCGGACTTACAAGATTTTCGAGCCGTTCCTCGCTTTCTATATATTCGGGAATATACTCGCACTCGATTCCGAATGCTCCGGCGTAGCGTTCCGCCAGTACCGCGGCTTTGTTTCTGCCTATGTCCTGATTTGTAAAGTTCTGGC
>USHL01000199.1 GCA_900554525.1 uncultured Oscillospiraceae bacterium
GATTCTGTTGCGGAAATAAAATTGAGCGTTTTTTCATTTTACTCGGCGTTTATTGACTGAATGCTTTAATTATTATACAATAATTAAAGAGAAAAAGTAAAGGTGTATTTTGGAGATAGGATAATATGAAAAAATACGACAGTCATATTCACAGCACAAATTCTTTTGACGGCAAACAGACGGTAGATGAGATATGCCGTTCGGCGTTGAGCAAGGGACTTACAGGCGTCACTGTCAGTGACCATGCGGATATCTGGTATTATGTTTCCGAAAAGGTGTTCGAGAGTATAACATCGTCGGTTAAGGATGTCAGCGAAGCGGCGGTCAGATATGACGGCAGGTTAAAGCTTTTTCGCGGTGTGGAGATGTCGGAATATTTTTACGATACCGAAAAAGCCGAAAGGATTCTTGATATAGCCGATTTTGACGTGGTTCTGGGCTCGGTGCACTGCATAGAGTTTGAAAATTTAAGGGAGGCCTATTCGCGTATCGATTTCGGAGATGCGATGACAGACGAGCAAATTTACGCATTCTTGGGAAAATATCTTCAAGAGGTATCGGATATACTCGATAAACCGTTTTTTGATGTGCTTTGCCATCTTACATGTCCGCTGAGGTATATTAACGGTAAATATAACCGCGGTATAGACATTATGAATTTTGAAAAAGAAATAACCGATATCTTAAAAAAGGCGATGAGCCGCGGAATTGCGCTTGAGGTAAACACCTCCGGCATAGGCACTCCGTTTGATTCGCTGATGCCGGATGAAAGGATTTTGGAGCTTTACAGATCGCTCGGCGGAGAAATGATCACGCTGGGGAGCGACGCACATACCTCCGACCGCATAGGAAATGCTTTTGACAGTACGGCGGAGCTTTTGAAAAAGATAGGCTTTAAAGGCTATCTTTATTATGAAAATCGCGTAGGAAATTATATTCCGTTTTAAGGGGGTTTTATAATGATAGACATAACGGCATTAGGCGAGCTGCTTATAGATTTTACTCCATACGGAACGGCGGAGGACGGCTGCCGTCTTTTCGGCAGAAATCCGGGCGGCGCGCCTGCAAACCTTTTGGCGGCGGTTTCAAAGTACGGCGGGAAAACGGCGCTGATAACCAAGGTGGGCAAGGATATTTTCGGTGATTTCCTTGTTGGGGTCCTTAGGGAAAACGGCATATCCGATGAGGGAGTAGTGCGCGACGAAATACATAACACTACGCTTGCCTTTGTGGAACTGAACGGTCAGGGCGACCGCTCTTTCAGTTTTTACAGGAGATTCGGAGCGGATATTTATATCCGTGCAGAGGAAATCAAAACAAAGCTTATCAAAAGCTCGAGGATATTTCATTTCGGCTCGCTTTCGCTTACAGACGAGCCGGCGGCATCGGCAACCGATTTCGCAATTAAAACGGCTGAAGACAGCGGGTGTATAATTACTTTTGATCCCAACTACCGTGCGCCGCTTTGGAAAAATGAGTCGGCTGCGGCGGAAAAAATAAGAAAATATGTTCGGTATGCAGATATCATCAAGGTTTCGCGCGAGGAGGCGCAGATGATTACCGGAACGGAAGAACCCGGAAGCGCTGCGGCGGAAATTTCCGCAATGGGTCCGGAAATTGTGCTGTTAACCGACGGGGCAAACGGTGTGACCTATGCGGCAAACGGCTTAATAAGGCATTTACCGGCGATTGCGGCAAATACGAAAGACACAACCGGTGCGGGGGATATCTTTTTCGGAATGTTTATCGCCTCTTTGCTGAAATTGGGCAAGCCTCCCGAAAAGCTTGAGGCGGCTGAAACAGAAAAATGTGTTGAACGTGCAATAAAAGCGGCGGGTATAAGTACCGAAAGAAAGGGAGCTATTCCCTCAATACCTGATGAAAGAGAGGTTGACAGCATATGCGAGCAGCTGTTTTTTACGGAAAGAATGATTTAAGAATTGAAGACATACCGATTCCCGAAATTTCAGAGGATGAGGTGCTGATAAAGGTGAGAGCCTGCGGCATATGCGGGACTGATATGCATATTTTCGACGGCGATGAGGGCGCGGCGCCTACACCGTCCGGCACCGTTTTGGGGCATGAATTCGCGGGAGAGGTTGTTAAAATCGGCAAACAGGTTAAGAATGTTTCAGTCGGGGACAGTGTATGTGTAGATCCCAATAAGCTTTGCGGATACTGCGAATTCTGCCGCGACGGTATAGGTCATTTCTGCGAAAATATAGTCGGGGTAGGAACCACGGTTAACGGCGGATTTGCCGAATACTGCCGTGTGCCGCAGAGTCAGGTATATTCTTTCCCGAAAACGCTTTCGTTTGAAAAGGCGGCGATGACCGAGCCGGTTGCCTGCTGTCTGCACGGGATAGACATGTGCGATATAACCTGCGGCGATACCGTGCTTATAATAGGCGGCGGCATGATAGGCTTAATTATGCTTCAGCTTGCAAAGCTGCGCGGGGCTGTGTCTGTGGCTCTGAGCGAGCCGGTCGCGGAAAAGCGTGAGCTTGCGTCAAGGCTCGGAGCGGATATACTTATAGATCCGTTAAACGAGGATTTGCAGGCGGCTCTTAAAAAGCACAATGCAAAGCGCATCGGGACGGTCATCGAATGTGCCGGCAGACCTTCTGCGATAGAACAGGCGATATCGGCCGCAGGCAATAAATCGACGGTTATGATGTTCGGGCTTACAAAGCCGCAGGATACTATATCGGTAAAACCGTTTGAAATCTTTAAAAAGGAAATAACGCTCAGGTCCTCATATATTAATCCGTATACACAGCGCAGGGCGCTTGATACGATCGTTTCGGGCAGACTGGATGTCAGCTCTATGATCTATAAGACGACAAAGCTTGAAGAGCTGCCGGGTATTTTGTCAGATAAAAAAGAGCGCGGCGCCGGCAAATATATTATAAAATTTTGAAAATTCACTGCAACAGAACAGCGAATTGACAAATATTTTCGTTTGTGATACAGTGGTTTTATTATGTGAGCGAACGGAGATATCGTATGGATAGTAAAGCCATCTTAAAGGATCAAACCGAAGCAGGATTTTGAATGCTATCCGTGAGTACGGTCAGATTTCAAAGCGCAGGCTTAGGGAAATAAGACTGCAAGGCGGGCGAAAAGAGGTTATGGACGCTTCTTACCGGACCGGCTGAACGGATGTAAAAAAAGCATAGAGCAGGATGTAAGACCGGAGATTTACGGTTCTGTTGATGCGGGAAAAGAACCGGCCGGTATGGTAAACGATAATAAGGAGCCTTAAATAATTAATAAAGGCTGTTGTTATTCGGCTGCTTTTAGGAGGTAAGCGGATTGGGAACTAATTTGACTGACATTGACTGGTACTTTGTGCTGAAGGTGATTTTCAATTTATCTCTGGCAGCGGTGATAGGAGGGCTTATCGGTAATGAGAGGGGCCGCCACGGCAGGGCGGCGGGTATG
>USHL01000200.1 GCA_900554525.1 uncultured Oscillospiraceae bacterium
AATGTTTCTTCAAAATTCGGTATTTGCTTATATAATTCATAATCACGGTTGCTGTCAGGACTTTCGCCCGTGACCATAACAACCGAAAGATACATATCGCCTATTTCGGCACAAATCGTATTCAGCTTATCGTAAATTTCCGCCACTCCCGCAAGCGTTACGCTTAAGGACAAGGTGTGCTTTCCTTTGGTCAGGTAGAACAGGTATGCCTCACCCTGCTCATTTGCCAAATCCTGATACTGCCAGGCAGTTTTATAGGGGAAACCGACTGCTTTCATTTCTTCAAAAGGAGTTTTGCCGTCTATTTTAAGCCAGCGGTATGCACTGCCGTTCATAACGGTATTCTGCTTAAACTGAAAGCCCAATTTATACAAGCCGTCCTCGGGCGCCTCTATTTCCCAGGCAAGCTCCTGATTAGGCTGACTCCATGTAGAACCGCCTATGTAATTTATCATGGAATTGACCGCGCTTTTAGGGCTGATGTCCGTACTGCCGGTATCCGCTTTGGCAGTAAGCGAATAATCGTTTCTGTAAAGCGCATTTTCAGCCTCGATCACCTGCTGTTTGCCGTCGTATTTTTTATATGCCGAATATTCGGCGGACACTTCATCATAGGATTTTATTTCCTCGGGCTTAGCAAACACAATATCGTTAAAAGCAAAACTGTCCCCGATATTTTCAACCGTTACGGTATGTGTGCCGGCGGTCAAATGAAAGGTATAAGGAGTCAGCCTGACACCTGTCTTATCATATGCTTTAGAAGACATATAGCCTTCCTTCTGTTTTTGCTTAGGCGCACTCTGGTCGCCGTTGGAAAGGGTTCTTATTTCCCCGGCATCTTCATAAATAACCCGCGCCTCCAACTCTGCCGCTTCTGCGAACGAATATCCGCCGTCAACCTTTACAGCATAGTCTATCTTCTGCGTACCGGCACTCAGCGGCTTAAAAAAAATTGTCAGCTCATATTCCCCTTCTTCCGCTACGGCAATACGCTTTTCGGTGCTCTGATTGCTTTTTAATACAATATCAGTATTGCCGGCATTCTCCGCCGAAATGCAGATGCTCGCGCTTAAAATCTGCAAAACAATTATCATAGCCGTTAATATTTTGAATGTCCTTTTCAATCGGATCCACCGTTCCTTTCGGGAATAAATTATATATTATCTGTTTCTGTTATTCTATCGGTAAATATACCCTCATCCGCCGTAACAGCAATTATGATTATTTAGTTCTTTTATTTAGAAAAGAAAAAATTAACTAATTTGTCATTATATACATTTTAAACAAAGATGTGATTTTTCTATTGAATATTTTACATTTATATGATAACATAATTTTAGAAAATCTAATATAATAATACTTTCTTATTTTATGTAAATTTTGACCTTGAAAAGAGACTGTACAATGAATGATTATAAAGAAAAAGAAAGCCCATTGGTAACCGGACAAACATTCATAAAGTATTTTTATACCATTATGCCTCTGGATCATGCCGATGTTAACGCCCATTGGCACCAGCATATGGAATTGATTCTAATAGCCAAGGGTTCTATTCCAATCACTTTGGAAAATGCAACTATCACAGCCAAGAAAGGTGATTTGTTGATTATTGCACCGAACTGTCTTCATGAATGGCACTGCGATTCCGACCCCGTTGAGTACCATTGCATACAATTAAATATAGAACGCCTTTTAAATCAGACATCTGCCTCATCTAAAAATCTCTTACCTATTATGGAAAACAACATTGAATACATACCGCTAGTCTCTGATTCTACACTTAACAATCACATAGAAGAACTGATTTATCTGCAAAACACTTCTCCCGATTCTCTTTATACGCTTTCTAAAATTTTCTATATATTAGCCTATCTTAATGAACACTGCGTCACAAAATCACACATATATATATCCGATGAACGAATTGCAAAGATTCTGAAATATATAAATGCCCATTTTAACGAAAAACTGTCAACAAAAATTCTGAGCGAACAGTTTTCTTACAGCGAATCATATTTATGCCGAAGATTTAAAACCGTGACCGGTGTAACCATTAAACGCTATATTTTAATTTACCGATTGGATAAAGCAAGCCATCTGCTGTGCGATACCGAATATGATATCGGTGAAATCAGTATTAAATGTGGTTTTTCCGATTTCAGCTATTTTTCCAGCAACTTTAAAAAGCGCTTTAAATACACTCCGTCCGAATATCGGAAAATGATTAAAAAAGATTGAACAATACAATCAGGATATATATCCCGCCGGAATTCGGAAATTAACTTTTCTCCCCTAAATCAGTGTTTAAACGATATTTATAAACATTCTTTATTTTTCAGAATATTTGATTATAAAAACCCGGGCTTTTGATAGTATATCAATTACAAAACACAACTCAAATGTGATATGTGTTTGGTGTGATTCCTTAACATCATATCACATTTGAGTTGTGTTTCTTACTTTTTCATCTATCTATTGCACCATAGCGTTAATCAATCATACTGGATATTTGCAAAATTTTGACCTAACTTGTCTCCTCACTTGTAATACGTCAGTATTACTGCGTTCTTCGAGAGCGCCCCACCTTGGGTTTGCGAAACGGCAGAAGCCGTAACGGATCCGGATAGTACTCCTATGCATAATCTTGGGATCCGCTTTTGATTTCATCGGTAACTACGTCTCAGTGGACTTTCACCACATAACATTGATATGCTCGTTATGCTTTAAAAGCCGACTACTATAAACAGTTGACTTTAAAGTTTCAAACACAAAAATTGTTTCTCTTTGTTTACTGCGGCGTAAATTTTTACTGAAGCCATGCCGACCACATACCTGACCATTTATCGTTTCGGAACACATGGAAACAGTGAACTGGGGAGTGCCAAATAGCATGGTTTTCCGAACAGGAAGGGGCGGAAAAAGCTGTTTTAAGCTGAAAGTACCGTTGGAGACGCCTTCACACGCAGGAGGTCGGCGGTTCGAGCCCGCCAGTCCCCACCAACCGAGTGCCTCGGTACGCAGACGCGTATCGGGGTTTCTTCTTTTATAAGGCTTTTAACCTCGCGTTTTATGCCTTTTCAGTTTAAGAAATATTGAACTTTTTATCGTTCGGAAAAAGCCCTAAAATCCTGTGACCACATATCTGACCATAGACAGAAAAAATACCGCGTTGAAAGTATATAACACTTTCTACGCGGTATTCTTTGTTTATGCGGCTCAATTTTTGAGCTCCGCTTTCATTTGTTTAATAAGCTGCGCGAGCTTTTCTTCGCACTCCTCACGCGTTTTGGCATATACGTTACGGCTTATGCGCCTGCCGTCTGCACGCGGCGAATATCTCCCTTCGTACAAATGCTCATTAAGCTTGGATATACACCCTGTCCCTGCTCTGCGTA
>USHL01000201.1 GCA_900554525.1 uncultured Oscillospiraceae bacterium
GATAAACAAGCTTTCTGTTACTAAATACGCCTGCTATATGTCCAACGTTTCTATGGCGGCAGTCTCAACCCTTTCTCCGCTGCTTTTCATCACCTTCAACAAGCTTTACGGCATATCGTATACTCTTCTCGGTCTGCTGGTACTGGTAAATTTCTGCACCCAGCTTTTGATAGATCTGATTTTTTCCTTTTACTCGCACAAATTCAATATCAAAAGAACCGTTCGGATTATGCCGCTGCTCACGGTAGCAGGTCTTGTGATCTACGCCGTTCTGCCGCCGCTGTTTCCTGATATAACTTATATTTTTCTTTTAACCGGAACAATTATCATGTCTGTTTCCGCAGGCCTTGCCGAAGTACTTATAAGCCCGATTATAGCGGCGCTGCCGTCAAAAAATCCCGAAAGAGATATGAGCCGTGCCCACTCAATATATGCCTGGGGCTTAGCAGTCACGGTGCTGCTCGCAACACTTTTTCTGAACATAATCGGCAGGGAACGTTGGTATATCCTTGCGCTTATATGGGCGCTTATACCCTTCACATCATTTTTGCTTTACTCATACGCCGAAATTCCCCGGCTCGAAACACAGCAGAACTCCTCCGCAACGGCAAAGCTTTTTAAAAATCCTCTTTTGGCATTCTCTGTCTTATGCATATTCTTAGGCGGCGCTTCCGAGAATACTATGACCCAGTGGTGCTCCGGCTACCTTGAAGCCGCTCTCGGTATACCTAAACTCTGGGGAGATGTATTCGGCGTTGCGGTATTCGCAGTCATGCTCGGAACCGGCCGTACCTTATATGCAAAGTACGGCAGAAATATTTCAAGATTTCTTTTGCTCGGATTTATCGGCGCATTTTTCTGCTATGTAACCGCCGCTCTGTCATCCAACGCCGTTATCGGGCTTGCTGCCTGTGCTTTTACCGGACTTTGCGTCTCTATGCTATGGCCAGGCACCCTTATATACGCAGCCGAAATACTCCCGAGCACCGGCGTAGCAGTATATGCGCTGCTTGCCGCAGGCGGTGATCTGGGCGGCTCTGTGGCTCCGCAGCTTGTCGGCAGCATAACCGATTTCGTTGCCGAAAACAGCGAGGCGTTTTCTTTCTTCGGCTCCAATTTATCCGCTGAACAGTGCGGATTTAAATCCGGTATGCTTTTCGCGGCAATTTTTCCGCTGCTCGGCATAGCCACAGTCCTTATAATGAAAAAATTAGTCAAAAAAAAGCCGCTTTAAAAGCGGCTTTTCGATTAACGGATATATCCTTTTTTGTCCTTATAGCTCAAATACACATTACGTAAAAATTCAAAAAAACCGTCCTTTTGGACGGTTTTCTTTATGAAAGAATTATTCCTCTGCCGGTGTTTCCTCTTCTTTCATTTTTGCAAAGCACTCGCTGCAATATACCGGACGGTCATCTCTCGGTACGAACGGCACTCTTGCCACTCCGCCGCAGGCGGCGCAGACAGCTTCGTGCATCTCACGCGGAGCTCTGCCGGCATTTTTGCGCTTGTCACGGCAGGACTTACAGCGCTGCGGTTCATTTACAAAGCCCTTGGATTCGTAAAACTCCTGATCCCTTGCAGTGAATACGAACTCCTCGCCGCAATCTTTGCAAACTAACGTTTTGTCTTCAAACATTTTTTCTACCTCTCTCGGTTTTTTTTAGCCCCGGACGGAATCGCACCGACATCTTTGGTTTCAACGCTCTGCTTTAAGCTACATGGGCATATATTAACGGGATAACCCGTTATTTATTTTTAAGTTTTCTGCGTATCCTCGCCAAAGAATTGTCTACGGATTTTTCCGATATTTTCAATTCCTCCGCTATATCCGCGTACTTTTTACCTGAAAGAAACAGCTGCAAAACCTTATATTCCATATCAGACAGTTCAAGCTTTATACTGTCAGTCAGGGTTTTATAGCTTTCCTTTTCAAAAAAAATTTTTTCGGGACTGTTACAGTCGGAAATTTCAACATCCTCAAGCTGTGAAACCAGCTCGTCCGGGATGTTTTTTTTACGCTGAGAGGTTTTAAGATTCGACAAAACCGAACGCTTTATACATAAATCGGCAAAGGTAGTGAACGAAGAAAGCTCCGGGTTATACTTTTTGACTGCCGAATACAGTGCGAAAGATGCCTCCTGTGCGGCATCTTCCCGCTCTGCCTCACCGCAGTATTTATTAACATAATGCCAGATGACCGGGAGATACCTTTTTATTATAATCCTCAGGAGTTCATAATTGCCGGAATTGATTTCCGCTATTATTTCATCATCCGACAGACTTTCGTAATTTTCGACAAAATTATTTCCCATTACCGCTCCGTCATAGTGTTACTTACCAATAAATAATACCTTATATTCCGCGAAAAGTCAAGCAAAATTTTTACTTTTTTCATTTTTCTTCCGCGTCAGAGGATCTGACGCAGATCGGACAGCGCGTGAATCTCAAAATCCGGCCGCAGCTGGGTGTGATTTTCCTTGTGCGCGGGATTGAACCAGCAGGTGGCAATGCCGGCATTTTTGCCGCCGAGGATGTCGCTGGACAGGCTGTCGCCGATGATCAGGGCGGCTGCGGGGTCAAAGTTCGGAATGTGGGCAAAGCAGTAATCAAAGTATGCCTTCTCCGGCTTATGGTGACCCGTGACCTCCGAGATGAAGATCTCCTTGAAATAATGCCCGATGCCGGCGCTGTCCAGCCGGGAATACTGCGTCTCAGCCACGCCGTTGGAGGCGAGGTAGAGCGCGTATCTGGGCGCGAGATATTCCAGAATCTCCGGCGCGCCGTCGATGAAGTAGTGCCCCTCGCTCAGATGCCCGCGGTAGGAATCCTCCACGGCCTGCGAGGCGGCCTCGGCGCTCAGCGGCAGGCCAAGCTCCTGAAACAGCAAGGTGAAGCGCCGGACCAGCACCGTGTCGCGCGTGATCTCGCCGCGCTCGAAGCACTCCCATTGCTGCTTATTGATCTCGCTGTAGCGCCGGAGCAGAGCTTCGGTCGGCTCCAGACCAAATTCGCGGAAGGTTTTGGAGACCGCGACGCGTTCAGCCGCACCGAAATCCAGCAGAGTGTCGTCCAGATCGAGAAAAATGGTCTTAAACATGGGGGATCCTCCGGGAAAGTTCGTTAGACAGGGCGGCAAAGGTGGGAATATCCAGCGTTTCACCGCGCACGGCGGCGGGAATTCCGCAGACCTCCAGCGCGGCGGCAAGGCCGGACTCGTAAGGGGTCATCACCGGGTCGGTGCGGCCCAGCACACGCCGCCAGCGTGCGGCCTGCATGGTGTAGACCAGCTGATTTTTTGCCATCCACTCCTGACGGGAGAGCTTGTATTGAATCGCAA
>USHL01000202.1 GCA_900554525.1 uncultured Oscillospiraceae bacterium
CTACCGGATATATCGCACTGGGTGATTTCGGCAGGGCATTATCACTGCTTAAGACAGTAAATTCTGTTTTAAACACAAGCTTCAAGGCGACATATTACAATAATCTTATTTCAGTTTATCTTAATTTAAAGGATTATGACAACGCGAAAGCGGCGCAGAATGCATTTTGCGCACTGCTCAATGATAAAATCAACACTGCGATGAAAAATAAAATCACCACTATATTTAAAGTTAAAGAATGCTTTTTGAATATAGAAACCGGGAATTATGCAAACGTCGAAAAAACGCTTTTTCAAATTTCGGAAAATGAAAAAAAGCTTTTTAACCGTGTGGCAATTAATTATTATCTTGCAAAGCTGTATCTTAAAACAGGCGAGTCCGAAAAGGCGGAGAAGGCTATATGCTTTGCAGCTGAGAACGGCGGGGATACATATTACGCTCAAAAAGCCAAAAACCGTGATTTCGGATGATAACAATTATTTCGTGAAATGTATAAAAAGCCGGTCGTTATGACCGGCTTTTAAAATTTCCGTATTTCCAGATTGGCGTCATCGCTGCCTTTTTTGACCGAGCGAATGACGATATAATATCCGTAATCCTCGCTTACCTTTACAAATACCCGCTCGCCGGCTTTGCGCCCTAAAAGCGCCTTGCCCATAGGAGACTCCTTGCTTATAAGCCTTTCAAGCGAATTCTGGCGCAGGGAGGTTACGATTCTGACGCTCTCGACCGAGTCGTCCTCCTCTACATAATACTCCACCTCGTCAAAAAGGCCGATTTCATCCGCTTTGCTTTCGGGCTTTATCACTACTGCCGTTTTTATCATATTGCGCAGATACCGTATCCGGCTTTCGTTCTTCCCGCGCTCGCGCTTTGCGGCATGGTATTCGGCGTTTTCGCTCAAATCCCCGAAGCTTCTTGTGAATTTGACTTCCTCGAGTATCTTCGGCCTTATTACCGAAATGCGGTATTCAAGCTCTTCCTTCATTTTGTCGATATCGACCTGAGTCAGCTCATCGTACATTTTAATCACCTTAATACATTATATTTATGATTCACAAATATTTCAAGTGCCTCTTTAAATATATCTGCGTTTGTGATAAACTGTTTTTATCGGAGGCGATGATATGTCTAAAATATTCTTGGTAGAGGACGATCAGGTTATATGCAGCGCAATCAGGCAGCATACCGAAGCCTGGGGCTATGAGGTAAAGTGCGCCGAGGATTTTAAAAATATCATACCGGAGTTTGTACGCTTTGAGCCGCAGCTTGTGCTGCTTGATATTTCTCTGCCGTTTTTCAACGGATACCACTGGTGCCGCGAAATAAGAAAGCTTTCAACCGTGCCGATAATATTTATTTCCTCTGCTTCTGACAATATGAATATTGTAATGGCGGTCAATATGGGAGGAGACGATTTTCTGGCCAAGCCTTTTGACCTTAATGTGCTGAACGCCAAGATACAGGCCCTTTTCAGGCGCACCTACGATTTCGCGGGACAGAGCGACCTGATAGAGCATAAGGGCGCGGTGCTCAATAAATCAGACGCGACGCTCGGTTTTAACGGAGAAAAAATCGAGCTGACCAAAAACGAGTACCGGATACTGCTGACCCTGCTTGAAAGAAAAGGTAAAATAGTGTCGCGCGAGATGCTTATGGAGCGTTTGTGGGAGACCGACAGCTTCGTGGATGAAAATACGCTTACGGTCAATATGGCGCGGCTCCGCAAAAAGCTGGAAAACGCGGGGCTTGACGGGTTTATTGTCACAAAGAAGGGAATAGGGTATATAGTCGAATGATGAGCTTTGCGTTAAAATATTTCAGATCCAAGCTGCCGTCGATAGTGGTTTACGCAGTCTGCTTTGCGGTCATATTTATTGTTACGGCGCTTTACCGTCTGCCTGCGACCGCTGTGCTGTACGGTTTTCTGCTTTCGCTTTTTGTTCTGATGCCGTATGCGGCATATAAATGTATTTCGGCGTACAGAAAATATATAAAGCTTGAAATCCTTCTTTCGGGCAGGGAAACCGTAATAGGCGCTGATTCTTTTTCCGAAACGCGCAATATTATAGAAAAAGAATATCAGCAGATAATAGAACGTCTGGCAAAGGAAAAAATGCAGGCGGAATCCGTTTATGCCGCAAAGCGTACCGATATGTATGATTACTATACGCTATGGGCGCATCAGATAAAAACACCCATTGCGGCGGCCGGACTGCTTTTGCAGAGCAGCGATGACAAGCTTTGCCGTGAGTGCGAGGCTGAGCTTTTCAAAATCGAGCAGTATGTAGGAATGGTGCTCGGTTACCTGCGTCTGGAAAGCGACAGCGGAGATTATGTTATAAAGCGGTATGACATAGACGGCATTGTAAGAAACAGTGTAAAGAAGTTTTCCAAACAGTTTATTTTAAAAAAGCTGTCGTTTGATTTCAAAGAAACGGGACTTACGGCGGTTACCGACGCCAAGTGGCTTGGGTTTGTAATAGAGCAGATAATTTCAAATTCCTTAAAATACACAAGGCAGGGAAGTGTTTCGGTATATGCCGATGGGAAATATCTGTGCATAAAGGATACCGGAATAGGTATTGCGCCGGAGGATTTGCCGAGGGTATTTGAAAAGGGATATACAGGCTACAACGGCAGGACCGACGCAAAATCCACGGGGCTCGGGCTGTATCTATGCAAGCGGATAACCGAAAAGCTCGGTCACAGGATTTGTATTGAATCCGAGCCGGGAAGGGGTACGGTTGTAAGGCTTGACCTTGAAAACAGAAAGCTCGGGGTCGAGTAGCTTACAAAACTGTAAGAAAAGAGACGGAAAATGTAAGCCAAAGTTATGGATTGCGTTTTCCGTTTCGCTTATAATAGTGCCAGAAACTTGATTGGAGGAAACAAAATGCCTATCTTGGAGGTAAATAATCTCAAGAAAATTTATACTACCCGTTTCGGCGGGAATCAGGTGCAGGCGCTTTCAAATGTCAGCTTTTCGGTAGAAGAGGGCGAATATGTCGCCATTATGGGCGAATCGGGGTCGGGCAAAACGACGCTGCTGAACATACTGGCGGCGCTTGACCGCCCGACGAGCGGCACGGTGCTGCTGGACGGCAAGGACATCAGCGCGATTCGTGAAAATCAGCTGGCGGCGTTCCGACGCGATCAGCTGGGGTTTGTGTTTCAGGACTTCAACCTGCTGGACACCTTCTCGCTCAAGGACAATATTCTCCTGCCGCTGGTGCTGCAAGGCATGAACTGGCGCGAGATGGAGGCGAATCTGCTGCCGATTGCCAATCAGCTGCGGATTGCGAACCTGCTGGAAAAGTACCCCTATGAAGTCTC
>USHL01000203.1 GCA_900554525.1 uncultured Oscillospiraceae bacterium
TCTGAAAGCCGTTCCGCCCAAAAAGCCGGATAGTCATTTAAAGAAGCTTACTAAAATATCCCCGGGAGCCGCGTATCTTTACAAAAATGTTCTTCTTAAAAAACTTGCAGGGAAACCGGTAAATACGGGAGAGATTAACCTGTCCGCTTTTGAGCTGCGCGACATAGAAACCGTCAACGATTATTATGAAAAACATATCTTACCCGACCGCAGAGAAAACAAACCGCTGATCGATTTATATACAGCAATTAAAAACTCACCGGCAAAAGCAAGGCCGGTAGAATTTCTGTAAAGGAGCGCGGATATGTTTCAGGATAAAATATCGGGTATTTCGGAAGATATGGCGGTTCTGTCAATAGACAAAATCCTTTATGACAGCGGCTTTTCCATTGCCGGAAGCGATATAGACTGCGATTACCTGTACGAGGTGTTTTATGACGCGGTTTATGCTATGGACGGCGACTGTGAGGAAGATGAAGACAGCGACTGCTGTATATATACCTTCCGCGGTAAAAACATAAAAGAATATGTACGGCTCGCCCTAAAATACGGAAGGTTAAACGGCATAGCGAACGATCAGAATTTCTGGATAAAAAGGCTTAAAAGCTTCATTGATGAGGAAATGCGCAGTATCGGGGATTATTCTTACGACTACGATTACAATATAGTCTCGGTAAAGCGCGCTTTTTTAAAGGTGTATATCTATCCGGAATTTTATCAGACCGTAAGCCTTATACGGGCAGTATCGTCCGTTCTTGCCTTTATAGATGAGTCTTGTTTGGAAATCGCAAAACAGATAGAAAGACAGCGTGCAATGCAGGTTTCGGCAAAAGCGGAAAGAAGGCGTGCGGCGTAATGAAGCAGGACAGGCTTTCAATTCACATATCCGACTGCGCGGATATAACAGTCGAGGAGCGGATAGACGGCATTAAAAAGGTCAAAAACATTTCGCTTGACGATCTGCTTGTCTGCATAAAAAGCAGTCTTAAAGAGGTGATACCAAAATTCAATATCCTTCTGCCCAAAAACGCGCTTTATTACAGCTGCGCCCCGGAGGAGGAGATTTACTGCGCCGTGCTCGAATATCCATATTCAAGCGCGGACATCACTTATATGAATACCGTATACAGCAATTTTCCTCTTCCCCGTCTGGTATTCGGGTTCAGGGTGGAAAGCAGCGGCAGGATCTCGGCAGTTAAGCTCGGCGTTGCTGGAACCGGCATTTTAAGAGAGGATACGCCTATGTATTACTATCCGTTTTCAAACGTAAACCGTCACAATTTCTCGGTCTGCACCGGCGGCAATACCCTGCCGGTTATAAAGCAGCCCTATTCCCTTTCCAATATGCCGGATTACATACTGAGTCTTCCCGACAATGACGACTACTATAAACCGGAGCATAGCAAACTGAACTGTTCTCATCGGGAGCTTATGGAGCACCTGACCGACAAAACGCCGGAATACTATTATTCGGATATTCTTGTCCCCTCCGGCAAAACGCTTAAAGACTTTTACAGGGAGTGTTCATTATGACCGAAATACAGAAAAGACAGCTCGCGCAGCCCTTCAAGGCGGAAGACATCGAATGGCGCATAGCGTCAACCAACAGGGAAAAAACAAAAGGCATTGCCGTGGCGTATGTCGATTCGCGCGCGATACAGGAACGGCTCGACAGCATTTTCGGCTGCGAAAACTGGCAGAATTCCTTTGAAATAACCCAGGGCGCCGAAAAGGATCTGACCTCATATGTCTGCCGCATAGGGATTTACAGTCCCGAGCGCAATGAATGGATATTCAAATCCGACGGCTCGGGGCCTACCGACATAGAGCCGGTAAAGGGCGGTCTTTCGGGAGCGCTCAAGCGTGCCGCCTCGGTATGGAACATAGGGCGGTACCTTTACGAGCTTGACGGCGTATGGGTGGATATAGAGCAAAGGGGTAAATCCTATTTCATCAAAAATGAGGAGCTGGAGCACCTTAAAACCTACTATAACCGCGCTATGCGGGCAAAAGAAACCGGAAAGAGCGTTTCTGCGGCTGTTCCGAAAGCCGCGCCCGACCGTCCGGCAGAAAAACCAAAACCGAAAAGCACAAATGAAACAGATACACATTTCAGGGTATTAAAAACTTCTGTTTCAAGCGGAGCGCGCGGCAAGCAGACGCTTCTTACCCTTCAGACCCCGCAGAACAAAATCATATCCGGATATATGTTAGGCGATCCGGGACTTCGCGAGGGACAGATAATACATAAGCTGAAAATCGAGCAAAAATTCAGCAAAAGCGCCGGCAGCTACAACATAATACACGGCTTTGAAAACGCCGCTTAGAAGGAAGGGACAGAAAAATGGAAAGCATAACCGAAATAAATATAAAGGAAATAACCCTATCCGGCTTCCGCAACAGAAAAGAGACAGCCGCATTTTCCTTCGGTGACATAACCTGTGTCACCGGGCATAACGGCGCCGGCAAAACCACCCTTGCGCACGCCATAGCCTTTGCTTTTTACGGAGTGACATATTTCGGCGAGCAGAAAACAGACCGGCTTATAAACAGCGAGTGCGGCGCCTGTACCGTAACCCTTAAATTTACCGACCAAAGCGGAATTTCGCATACCCTTTCAAGGTCACGGTCAGGAAACAGGACCGAGCTGATTTTTGACAGCTATACCGTAAGGCAGGAGGATATAAACCGGTTTATATGCGACAGGGACACATTTCTCTGTATCTTCAATCCGCTCTATCTTCTTAATATGAGCGCGGACAAAGGCAGGGATATTCTGATGCGCTGCTCAAAAACGGTGAACGCCGACAATGTGCTAAAAGCCCTATCCGAGAATTTCAGGAACACCCTTTCCGGGCTTGAGATCACCGAGCCTTATGAGATGATAAGCTCCTACCGAGCCGGTATACGCCGCTGTGACGAGCAGCTTAAAATAATAGAAGCGCAAAAGCAGACGCTCCGCGAAACCGAGCAGGCAAACAACATCGAATGCGGCAGGCTTGCCGAGCAGGCGGACGCGTCGGCGGCGGCAGTGAATATTTTAAGGGAAAAGCAGTTCTCAGGTATTGACAAAGAATATTTCAAAGCGCGCCGTACCGAGCTTGCGGAAAAACTCAAAACAGCTTCGTCAAGCTCCTGCGCCGCAAAAATCGCCGCCTGCGCCGAAAAGCTCAAAGCCGCCCGTGAACGGGAATATGTTTCAAAATTCACCGGCGAGGCGGCAAAGCTTGATGCGGAAATAAACGCTTTAAGGGAAAAGTACATCGCTCTTAAAGAAAAGCTTCAAAACCTTACCGCCGGCAGCAGATGCCCGACCTGTTCGGTAACTCTTAC
>USHL01000204.1 GCA_900554525.1 uncultured Oscillospiraceae bacterium
TAACGGAGACGGAAGCGTAAACGGGCGTGATCTTGCGAATATACAAATGCATATTCTCGGCGTAAAAGCTTTATTTTAATAATTGGAGTTTGTTATGAAGAAAATATTAAAGAATTTATCGGCGTTTACCGTGATTTTGGTGCTTACGCTGTCTGTTTGTATCCTTCCGGCGTCGGCGGCAAACGCTACAATAGCCTACAGCTCATCGTCGCCTAAGGTGGGTGAAAGCTTTACCGTTTCGGTTACGCTGAATCCCGGCCAGAGTATGTACGGTGCTCAGTATCAGCTGAAATATAATTCTTCGATACTCGAATATAAATCGTCTTCCTTGGGCGGAGGAGCAAACGGAGGAGCCGGAATTATCACGGCGGCCCCGGCTATTGCCGGAGAAAGCAAGGTGACACATACTTTTACTTTCAGTGCTATTGCTGCGGGCTCGGGAACGATTTCGGTATCCGGAGCTGTTTACGGCGTTAACGATGATATAACGGTTTCGGCTTCTGCCGCGGTAACGGTTTCCGACGCCTCCAAGTCAAGCAACGCCGACTTAAAGGCGCTCTCCCTTTCAAACGGAACGCTTTCTCCCAAATTCTCAGCCTCCCGCACAAGCTATACGGCTACGGTCTCTAATTCCGTAACGGAATGCAGGGTATATGCTACGGCGGCTGACAGTGCGGCAAAGGTGTCTGTCGGCGGCAGCAATACGCTGAGTGTCGGCAAAAATACCCGCACGGTTACGGTAACAGCCGCAAACGGCGCCACAAAAACCTATACTGTTGTCATAACAAGACAGGCTGCGTCTGCGTCGTCAGAGAACAGCTCCGCCGAAAGCTCATCTTCAGATAATTCTTCAGCTGTCTCTTCGGATAATTCATCTTCCGGAAATTCTTCGGCAAACAACTCATCTAGCAATACCACCTCTGAGATAAAAGATCCGGATTCACCGGTTATCAGCTCCGAAAACCCTTATGAGGCTGTTTTGAACGGCGGAACGCTTTCAATAGCGACCGACCTTTCGGCGGTTTCTATACCTAACGGTTTTACCTCAAAGACCGTTCAGCTCAACGGTGCGGCGGTGGCAGCTGCGGAGGACGCGGGAGGTAATTATACGATTTATTACCTCAAATCGGCGGCTGATAATGAATATACCCCCTATTTGCTTAACTCCGACGGACAAAGCTTTAAAAAGCTTATATACGCCGTATTCGGTGCCAATACCTATATAATTGCCGAACTTCCTGATATGAGCCGTGTAGAAGAGGAATATTACGAAACAAACGTCGATATAGGTGATTTTAATGTAAAGGCATATGCCTCCGAAACACCTGAAATGGAAGATTTTTATTATCTTTACTGCTTTTTTGACGGCAATTTCGGAATGTACCGTTACGATTCCCGCGAACAGGTTTTGCAGCGAAGCCCGGAATTTAAGCTGACAGATTCGGCGAGTGAGGAAAACGCCGGTCTGATCGCGCGGTTTTCGCAGCTTTCGCTGAACGGTAAAATAATTCTTATAAGTCTTTGCATCGCTGTTTTAGGTGCTTTGGCGCTTATTATACTGCTTATTGTTAAAGTTTTCGGAAACCGAAAGTCGGTCTTTGATGAAGGCTACGATATATCCGACGGAAGATTTGACAGTATTGAAATAAATGACGAATCATCCGATAAATAAAATAGCAGGGCAGCCGCGGAAAAAGATTTTCCGCGGCTGTTATTTTTACCCTTTCAGTTTCATATTTTAAACTGAGGTGGTATAATGGAAGTGTTAAAATATCTCAGCATAGGCATACTTGTGCTAGGCGCGGCCGCGATATTGATTTTTTGCATAAAGGGCGGCAGGCCGTTTAAGTATCTGCTGCTGAATGCCGCTGCAGGTGCCGCTGCTTTGACGATTATAAATCTGACTGCCCGTTTTTCCGGAGTACATATCCCGATCAATGAATGGACAGCCGCCGGTTCGCTTATATACGGTCTGCCGGCAGTTTGCGGCTTCCTGTTTTTGCCGATGATATTTAAGTAAAGCTTTTATTTGTATTTTGAATTTCGATATGCTACAATAAAATTAAAGAAGTATAAAAAGGCGGATAATATGCTAAAATTTATTTTCGGACGTCCGGCTTCGGGCAAAACCTATACGGTGATAGAAATGATAAAAAAGCTTTCCGGGCAGGGAAAGCAGACGGTGCTGATAGTTCCGGAGCAATTTTCCTTTGAAAGCGAAAGGGCGGTGCTCAGAAAGCTCGGAGACCGCGCGGCGGCTGATGTTTCGGTGACCAGCTTCAGCCGTTTATGCGATGACGTGGGCAGCCTCGCGGGCGGAACCGCCGGAATTACTCTCGGTGATTCCGATAAAGTAATTTTTATGAACAGAGCCTTGCGCTCGGTATCCGGTGAGCTTAAAACCTGGAAAAAGTACTGCAAATCGGTTTCTTTCGCGAGGACTATGCTTGATGCTGTCGGCGAATTCAAGATAAATGCCGTAACATCGGAGCAGCTCGAAGAGGCGGCGGAAAATACCGATTCCGCTTCTCTAAAAGCAAAGCTTTCCGATATAGCGCTTGTTTATAAGACTTATGATTTATTCGTGGGCTTACGGTTTATCGACCCTGCCGACCGCCTTACAAAGCTTTACCGGCAGCTTGGTGATTTTGATTATTTTAAGGGAAAAACCGTATTTCTCGATTCCTTTAAGGGCTTCACCGGTCAGCAGTTCAGGATAATAGAGCGCATACTTTCACAGGCAGAGAGCCTTTCGGTAAGCCTTACCGACGACCCGGCTCTTGATGCGGAATACAATGTTTTTACCAATATAAGAAAAGCGGCTGATAAAATCAGAAGAGCCGCGTCAAGGCTTAATGTACCGGAGGCGGAGCCTGTAATATTAAACAAAAGCCGCGCAAATTCCTCTGAGCTTGTAAATCTTGAAAGACTTCTTTCGGGCGGAAGCACAGAGCAGTCGGCGCCATGCGGCGCCGTTACCGTATGCAAGGCGGATACCGTGTCTGCCGAAGCGGATTTTGCCGCCCGCACCATAAGAAAGCTTGTGCGTACAGAGGGTTATAGATACCGCGATTTTGTAATTATAGCGCGTGACGCCGAACAGTATGAGGAGGCTGTGGCAGCCGCCTGCGCCGAAAATTCTGTCAGCTGTTTTATGGACAGGCGCATTCCGCTCTCGGCCTTTCCGCTTTCCGCGGCTGTATCCGCGGCGGTGGAATATGCCGCAAAGCCATCTACTGAAAATATACTCAAATTTCATAAAACAGGCCTCGGTACGCTCAGCTACGACAATATTTCGGAGCTTGAAAATTATACCGTTCTTTGG
>USHL01000205.1 GCA_900554525.1 uncultured Oscillospiraceae bacterium
CTTTCCCTACACGACGCTCTTCCGATCTAAAATAATATAATCGCGGATATTCATAAAAGCGCCCCTATGGTATAAACGAGAAAAGCGCATATCCAGGCGATAACGCATTGAAGAACGATTACGCCGGCGGTATGAAGACGCGAGCCGAGCTCCGACCGCATTGTGGCAATCGAGGCAACACATGGGGTATAAAGCAGTGTGAATACCAGGAAGCTAACGGCGCTGAGCGGAGTGAACATACTTCCGAGCGCGGCGCCGAGCCCGTCAAGCGAAGTCCCGGCAAGCACGCTCATAGTGCTGACAACAGCCTCTTTCGCGGAAAGTCCGGCCAAAAGCGAGGTGCTGATTCGCCAGTCGTCAAGCCCGAGCGGGGAAAATACAGGGGAGATAAAACGTCCGATCGCGGCTAACAGACTGTCTGAACTGTCGGAAACAAAATTAAGCTTCGTATCAAACGCGCCGAGAAACCAGATTATTACGGTGGCAATGAATATTACGGTAAAGGCCTTCTGGATAAAATCCTTAGCTTTGTCCCACATAAGGAGCACTACGCTTTTGGGGGAGGGAAGCCTGTAATTAGGAAGCTCCATAACAAACGGCACCGGCTTTCCCTTAAATGCCGTCTTATTCAGAATAAGCGCGGTTATTATTCCGGTTATAATGCCGAATATGTAAAGCGCGGACATCACCGGAACCGAGTGCTCAGGGAAAAAAGCCGCGCTGAAAACGGCGTAAATCGGTATTTTGGCGGAGCAGGAAACAAACGGAATAAGCATTATTGTCATTTTTCTGTCACGCTCGGAGGAGAGTGTACGCGAGGCTAAAATAGCCGGAACCGAGCAGCCGAAGCCTATTATCATCGGTACAAAGCTGCGCCCGGAAAGACCGATTTTACGCAGCAGCTTGTCCATTACAAAGGCAACGCGGGCCATATATCCGGTATCCTCAAGTATCGAGAGGAAGAAAAACAGCACCACTATAAGCGGCAGGAAAGAAAGCACGCTTCCGATCCCGGCAAAAATGCCGTCTATTACAAGGCTGTGTACCACTTCGTTTATCCCGTAATTTGTAAGCGCCTTATCGACAATATCGGTCAGAGAATCTATCCCCAGCGCAAGCAGATCCGACAGGGCGCTGCCGATAACACCGAAGGTAAGCCAGAATATTGTTATCATTATGATAAGAAAAAACGGCAGAGCCAAATACTTATTTGTAAGCACATTGTCTATTTTAACACTGCGTCGGTGTTCACGGCTTTCTCTGCATTTTACCACGGCTTGTCCGCAGACGCTTTCGATAAACGAATAGCGCATATCCGCAAGCGCGGCATTGGCATCAAGCCTGCACTCGCTTTCCATTTCCTTTACGCTGTGCTCAATGGTTTCAAGCTCATTCTGGTCAAGCTCTAATTTTTCCGCGAAAGCCGAATCTCCCTCAATAAGCTTTGTGGCGGCAAAGCGGGAGGAAATACCGCAGATATCGGCATGGTCCTCTATAAGATGCGAAACGGCATGTATGCATCTGTGCACCGGGCCGGGGGAGCAGAAGTCCTGTACCTTCGGTTTTACTTTTTGCTTTGCGGTGGAAACGGCGGTTTTAAGCAGCTCGCTGATACCGTCGTTTTTGGCGGCGCTGATCGGAACGACAGGTATACCTATAAGCTCCGACATAAGCTTTATATTTATCGTACCGCCGTTGCCCCGCACCTCATCCATCATATTGAGCGCCAGCACCATAGGGATATTGAGCTCTAAAAGCTGTAACGTAAGATAAAGGTTGCGTTCTATATTGGTGGCGTCAACAATGTTTATTATACCGTCCGGCTTTTGGTTAAGCACGAAATCTCGTGTGACTATTTCTTCGGTGGAGTAAGGGCGTATGGAATATATTCCGGGAAGATCCACTACTGTGCAGTCTTTTGCGGAAGAAATCTCACCCATTTTCTGGTCTACCGTAACACCCGGGAAATTACCGACATGCTGATTGGCGCCGGTCAAAGCGTTGAAGAGGGTGGTCTTTCCGCAGTTCTGATTGCCGACAAGCGCTAAAATCATTTTTCACTACCTTCTTCCGATACGTCTATTTCCTTTGCGTGCTCCCGGCGTATGGTAAGCTCATAGCCGCGCAGGCTTATCTCTATCGGATCGCCGAGCGGCGCTATTTTTATCACACTGACTTTTGTACCCGGAATCAGGCCCATATCGAGCAGCCTGAGCCTTAGGGCACCCTCGCCGCGTACAGCGGTTATCACGGCGGAGCTTCCTATTTTTAAATCATTCAGCGTCATTTTAAACCTCCGAAATAATTTTAATCCTTGCCTGTGAAGTCGTGGTCAAAGGTTATAACACAGCAGAATGTCGGATTTATAAGCTTTGCCAGAGCGGATATTTTTTCCTCAAGCTCTTCATGCGAGTATTTGACCGAAGTCGGCACCACAACGTCGAATATCAGATTGGTTCGCCTTTCACCGGCGGGCGTCATTCTGAAATCGTGCAGAGTAAGACCTTCATCAATGATTTTAAGTGATTCCGAAAGCCGCTTCTTGGTTTCGGCAACTGCCTTATTGTCGGTATCTATCGGGTCCATATGTATAACAAGAGATATATTCAGCTTTTCGTTTACAAGCTTTTCACATAAATCGATCTGTTCATGGCATTTTACGATATCGATATTTTGCGGCACTTCAACATGCACCGATGCGAACTGCCTGCCGGGACCGTAATTATGTATTATAAGATCATGAATCCCGACAAAGCCTTCAAACGACATTACGGTGTTTTCAATATCTGAAATAAGTTCTTTATCGGGAGGAGTGCCGAGTATCTGGTCAAGTGTGTCTCTTGCCGCGCCAAATCCCGACCAAAGAATGAAAAGGGAGACAAGTATTCCCATTACGGCGTCTGAATTAAACGGAATATCTGCGACCATTGCGATTCCTACCGAAAGCAGTATGACCGCGGTGGCTATCATATCGTTGAGCGAATCCTGCGCCGTAGCGGCAAGCGCGCCGGAATCTATCCTTTTTCCTATCTTTCGGTTAAAAAGAAACATCCAGAATTTAACGATAATTGAAACACCTAAAATTATTATCGCCCAAAGCGAATATTCGGGCGGCGGGTCGCCTGAAACCAAAGCCGTAACCGATGATTTGAATAACTCGGCGCCTACCAAAAGGATAAGCAGCGAAACCACGAACGCCGACATCTACCAAAACGCCGCCTTTTACCACTTCTACCACTTTACCGGAAATGGTTTGGCCTTCCGTTTTCATTTCGGCTAATTTTTCCCAGATACGATCTTGGT
>USHL01000206.1 GCA_900554525.1 uncultured Oscillospiraceae bacterium
CGGCACTGTTCTTTCCAAAATGATGGACCGCATCGTCCACCGCGGCCCCGACTCGGCAGGCCAGTTTGTCGACCACAATATTGCGCTGGGCTTCAGAAGGCTCAGCATCATCGACCTTGCCGAGGGCGGACAGCCGATGTTCAACGAGGATAAATCGCTGGTTCTCGTTTTCAACGGTGAGATATACAATTTCAAGGACCTGCGCGCCGAGCTGGAAAAGGCGGGGCATGTCTTCGCAAACAACTCCGACAGCGAGGTGCTGCTCCACGGCTTTGAGCAATGGGGCGAGGAGCTGGTGCCGCGGCTTCGCGGAATGTTCGCCTTTGTCATCTTCAACCGGCGGGACAAGTCTCTCTTCGCGGCGCGGGATATGTTCGGCATCAAGCCGTTTTACTATGCCTTTATGGGGAAAAGCTTTCTTTTCGGCTCTGAGATAAAGTCGTTTCTGGACCACCCAGATTTCAAAAAAGAGCTTAACGAGGAGGCGCTGGCGCACTATCTTTCTTTCCAGTACTCCCCCACGGAGGAAACCTTTTTCAAGGGCGTATACAAGCTGCCGCCCGCCCATTACTTCACCTTTAAAGACGGCGAGATGAAAAAGACCCGCTATTTCCGCCCCGAATTTGAAGAGACCGACGGCGTGCTGGAATATTTCGCCGACCTGACCGACCGCGCGGTGCGTGAATCGGTGGCGGCGCACAAGATAGCCGACGTCGAGGTGGGCTCCTTCCTTTCAAGCGGCATCGACTCAAGCTATATCGCCGAGGCCGCCAAGGTCGACAAAACCTTTACGGTGGGCTTTGAAAGCCCCGACGGCGACCGTTACAACGAAATACATTTCGCGAAGGAATTCGCCGAGACGATAGGGGTCGAGAACATCGCCAAGGTCATAACTCCCGAAGAATACTGGAGCACCTTCCCGAAAATACAGTACCATATGGACGAGCCGCTTGCCGACCCTGCGGCGATAGCCCTTTACTTTGTAAGCAAGCTCGCGAGCGAGCATGTCAAGGTCGTAATGTCGGGCGAGGGCGCCGACGAGCTTTTCGGGGGCTACCGCATATATCAGGAGCCGCTGACGCTGACCGCCTATGATCGGCTGCCGTTCGCGCTCAGACGGGTCGTCGGCAAAATCTGCGAGCATCTGCCGCAGAAGCACGGCATAAATTATCTGGTGCGCCGAGGCAAGACCATTGAGGAGCGGTTTATCGGCAACGCCTCTATCTTCAGCGTCAGGGAGCGCAACGCGCTCTTGAAAAGCGAGACCGCCAAGCACGCCGCGCCGCCCAAGGTGCTGTGCGAAAGGTTTTACGGCGAGGTCGCGGATAAGGACGACGTAACCAAGATGCAGTATCTCGACATCAACATGTGGCTGATGGGGGACATACTTTTAAAGGCGGACAAAACGAGCATGGCGAATTCGCTTGAGCTGCGGGTGCCGTTCCTCGATAAGAAGGTGCTTGAGCTTGCCCGCACCATACCGCTCAAATGCCGCGTGAATACCAGGACCACCAAGCTGGCGCTGAGAAAGGCGGCCGAAAAGACCCTGCCGCGCCGCACGGCGGAAAAGGACAAGCTGGGCTTCCCGGTGCCGATACGCGTCTGGCTCAGGGAAGATAAATACTACAACACGGTCAAGAACGCCTTTACAAGCGAGACGGCCGAAAAGTTCTTCAACACCGCCAAGCTCACAAAGCTGCTTGATACACACCGCTCCGGCAAAGCCGATATGAGCCGCAAAATCTGGACGGTCTACACCTTCCTTGTGTGGTATAACGAATTTTTTGTAAAATGAAAAATAAATCCCTTAAAAAAGGAAATAATATTTCCGAAAAGGCGGAGCTTTCCGCCTTGAATTAAGGGAGGTATTTAAAATGCAAAACGGTTCTATGTCTTTCATCAAGGGTCTGGGAGCCGGCATGATAGCCGGCGCGGCGGCACTCGCCGTGGGCAAGGTTATGCTTCAGGACCATAAAAACGTCACCAAGGGCTCGACCAAGCTTGTAAAAGCGGTCGGCGAGTTTGTGGACGGCGTACAGACGATTTTCCACTGATACAAGATACCGCTGCGGGCGTTTATGCCTGCGGCGGTATTTTATGTATCGTCTTTTCCCTTTTTTCATTATCAATGTATTTTTCAAACATATCGGCGCCGAGCCGGAACCATTCAAGCAAACCGCAGCCTTCAATCGGAGGATTGCAAACCGCAAGGCGGATTGCGCTTATAACGCCGGAGTATAATACGAAACGCTGATAGTTGTCAAGCCTGCCGCCGTAAATATAAGCGCCTATCTCACTTCCGATAAACTCGGCCGCAAGCACGGGGTCTTCAGGCATAAATCTATGCACCGCGCGGTCAAGCAGCTCTCCGCGGGTCAGATACAGACTTTCGGAAAGCAGGTCAAGCGTTTTTGCGGCGGATTCGGGAAGATTCAATTTTATATCGGTAAGATTGCTTTCAGCCATTTTTTCACCTCTGCAAAAAATCAATTAAAGCGCTTGAACGGAAACATGAGCTTCGGCGTGCCGCGCTCTTTGAACCCCCTTTCGATGTCGGCCTTTTTCTCCGCCTCCCATTCTTTGGGAAAGCTTGCATCCAAAAGCGAATAAACATACATAAGCGTGCGTTCGATTTCCTTTTCGCTGAGCTTTAAGCAATAGATATAAATTCGCAGGTTGATATTTCTTATTGCCTCTAAATCGTTATCGGTCTGCCAGCGCTTGATAAATTCCGCCGCCGCCTCTCCCTCGGATATGTCCCTGTCGCGGGCGACCGCCTGCAAAACCGCCTTTGTCTGTTTGAGAACGGTCGCTTTTATTTTCTTATTTTTCGGCATAGGCTAACTCTTTTCTTCGCCGCTGTTATTGTTCGGAAATATCGACGCTCCAATCAAATCGGCGGGCGCTATATCCAGCGCGTCGGAAATATCGAAAAACACTTCGAGAGAAAAATTTTTCGTCAGGCCCGGTGCTTCAATAGCGCTGATTAACGAACGGCTTGTATTTGCTTTTTCCGCAAGCTGCTCCTGAGAAAAGCCCTTCAGCTTTCTTAATGACGATATGGTTATTCCAAGCTGTATGAATCTGTCCCGATTTTTAAAAGATATTTCTTTCCCCATTACCAATCAGCCTTTATAATTTTCTATGATAATTATAATATATTAAACAATTAATTTCAGTCTGATGTGGAAAGCAAATGTCTTATCCGGTACGCAATATTTTACCGTTGCTCGCAATATAAAAAACGTCCCCGTCCGCCGTGTACACGGCGGACGGGGAC
>USHL01000207.1 GCA_900554525.1 uncultured Oscillospiraceae bacterium
TATTGCCATGTACTATTTTATACTACTTTATACTACTTATCAATATTTTTTCTGATTTTATCCTATAATATTTTCAAGAGGTGAAGATATGAAAACCTTAAAGGAAAAAATAAGCATTACAATAGACAGCGACATTCTGGAAAAAGCAAAATATGAGGCAGAAAAAGATGACAGGTCATTGTCGCAGTATATCAACCTGATTCTTAAAGAGCATATCAAAAGCCCGGAAAAAAACGAGCCGTAAACATTTCCGGCCCGTTTATAATTAAAAACCAAAAAGCTCCGTGCTGTTTGCACGGAGCTTTTTAATGGAGCTGCTAACCGGAATTGAACCGGTGACCTCGTCCTTACCAAGGACGCGCTCTACCATCTGAGCCATAGCAGCATTTCTGCGACCCATTTATTATAATATAAGCCGCAGCTAAAGTCAAGCAATTATTTATCTTTTTTCAATTTCCGCATTCGATGCTTATTCTATTGAAAACTTCAAGTATATCGTCGATGCAGGCATTTTGCTTTTCCTCACCCGACTTGTCGACTATGATCTTTCCGCGGTCAAGCATCAAAAGCCGGCTTCCGTATTCCACTGCATAGCGCAGATTATGAGTCACCATAATAGCCGTCAGATGCTTCTCCCTCACTATTTTATCTGTAAGCTCCATTATAATTTCAGCAGTGTGCGGGTCAAGCGCCGCAGTATGCTCGTCGAGTATCAGAAAATCAAGCGGAGTCATAGTCGCCATTAGCAGAGATACCGCCTGACGCTGACCGCCGGAAAGCGAGCCGACCTTGACGTTCATTTTATCCTCAAGACCAAGCCCAAGTCTTGAAAGCTGTTCACGGTAAACGGCGGCGTTCTTTTTATTTACCGCCGGGCTCAGACCGTAGGGCCTGCCCTTATTATCGGCAAGCGACATATTTTCAAGTATAGTCATATCAGGGCATGTGCCCATAGCAGGATTCTGATAAACACGCCCTATGCGTGCATACCTTTTAAATTCTTTAAGACGGTTGATGCTTTGGCCGTTTATAAGCACATCGCCGCTGTCCGGCATTATACTTCCGCAGATAAGATTGAGCATAGACGTTTTGCCGCTGCCGTTACTGCCGACCACCGAAACAAATTCACCGTCACCGATCGTAAGATTGAAATCTTCAAACAGGCAAAGCTCTGTCACCGTGCCGGGATTATATATTTTTGAAATACCGCGCAGTTCTAACATTTCGCCTGCCTCCTTTTATTTCCTGCCTTACCTGATGTAAACCCTGAAAGCTTGGAATTGAATATCAAAATCAACGCAAACATAACGGCGTTCAAAAGCTTTAAATAGATACCGTTGGTATCGACCAGCACAAGATAATTAAGACAGAGCGAATAAATCGCCGCTCCGAAAATCACCGCTGCGGTATCAGATATATGCGGGATTCTTGAAAATACAGCCATTCCGATAATTACCGAAGCCAGCGCCATTACCACTTTGCCGCTGCCTGATGAGTTATCGTACTGCGAATAAAGATTGGCATAAAGCGCGCCTGACATAGCAACAAAACCGTTGGCAAGCGCTATTCCGAGTATTTTGTAGGTTCCGCTGTCCTTTCCGAGAGACACTACCAGCTTTTCGTTATTGCCGGTAGCGCGCAGCATATAACCGAGCTTGGTTTTCAGGAACAGGTCTATTACCAATTTTACGGCTATCACAAACAAAAGCTCGATTACAAGTATCATATAATCGCGGTTTTCCGCACCTAAAAGCTGTGAAAAGCTGCCGCTGAACAAGCTCTCGAGCTTTTCGCTTCTGAAAGAAAAAATAGTTGTGGTAAGACCCGTTTCCGTAAGCAGCATTGTCAAGGCTAAAGTTACCGACAAAAGCGCGGTCATTACAATAATTCCCGAAAGCAGCTTAGAAATATTGAATTTTACATGCAGTACGCCGGTAACTGCACCTGCGGCAAGCCCCGCAAAAAAGCTCAAAAGAATTGCCGGAAGCGCCGGAATGCCCAATTTAAGCATTAAAATCGTACAGCATACGCCGCCGAGCGGGAAGGTCCCGTCCACCGAAAGATCAGGAAAATCCAGAATTGAATACGATATGTAAACACCGAGCGCCAGCACTGCAAAGCATAAGCCCATTTGCAGTCCGTCGATCGTCGTTGCAAAGAAAAGCATAGTTATTTCCCCTGTAAGCATATTTTCAGCAGGACGGATTTTCCGCCCTGCCCTTTATCGGTTATTCAGCAACATCTTCCGCTATGACTGCGGACGGAACAGACAGCCCGAGTGTTTTGCAGACCTCGCTGTTATAATAGTTTTTCGGTTCCGTAATATATGATACCGGAATATCCGAAGCTTTTTTGCCGCCGATAATATCCGCTGCCGCCTTACCTGCCGCCGCGCCGACATCAATGTATTCTATCGAGGCACTTGCGGCACAGCCGACCTTTACCTGTTCAATTTCCGAACCGAAAACCGGAATCTTCTTTTCATTGGTTATCGGCAGAATATTTGTTTCAAGCTTTCCGACAACCGTGTTGTCCAGCAGATTCACAAGGCATTCCGCACCTCTTTCAATAAGCTCATTCGTTTTTGTATCTATGGTATTTATATCTGCCACAGCCGAATCAAGTATCTCCATACCGCTGTATTTTTCGGCGGCTTTTTTAAGATTTTCCACCTGTACGGGAGAGCTCGATTCCTCAGTAGAATAAAGCACGCCTATTTTAAGGTCGGTCTTGTTCATAAAAGCGGTAACTACCTCAAGCTGCTTTTCAAAATTAGGTATATCCGAAGAGCCGGTGACATTTTCATAATTTTCCATTACCGCGGCATCGGTCACGGCGCAATAGACAACCGGTACGCCGCTTTCAGCCGCCGCATTGGCCGCCGCTACCGCAGAAGGAGTTGCAATGGCAATTATGACTGCCGCATTTTTATTTACAAGATTATTTGCCTGTGTTTGGGAAACGCTGGCATCAAAATTACTGTTTACATATTCGATATTATATTCTTCTTCGGTTATTCCGTTTTCCTCAAGACCCTTCATAACGCCGTCATAGCAGTTATTGAGCGAGCCATGCGAACCGAACTGTATTATACCTATGTTTTTTTTGCCGGCTCCCTTACCGCATCCGGCAAAGACCGCTAAAAGCGATAAAGTCAATAATAAGCAGAATATTTTTTTAAAGTTTTTCATTGTATTTTCTCCTTAAAATAATATACGTATTGTAAACTTAAATGAAAGTTGAGAACCTCTCAGACCTTTTGGTATAAT
>USHL01000208.1 GCA_900554525.1 uncultured Oscillospiraceae bacterium
CCAATGCTTTACTCTTCCGAGCGATATGCCGATGAGACTGCCGCACTCATAAAGTCCGAACGAAAGCGAATTTCCGGCACCTATGAGCTCACGCACGTAAATATCAAGCTGTCGGTCGGTCCAGCGGTCATTCCATGGGTCACCCGAAAATATTGCAAGCATCGCTTTCTTTATTTCCCGTAAATCATCTATTCCTAATTCCCGTATTTCCATTATATCAAAGCCTGTCCAAAACACCGAATATTCCGTATTTTCTGAACATTTCCTTATAATAGTCCAGCTCGTCGGTTATAATGTCGTCTATCGCTTTTATTCCAAGCAGCTCGACCGGAGCCTTATCGTCGGTAAGAATAAGGTCGCCGCCATAATAATTAACTATCTTATCGGCAGCATTTCCTAAAAATGCCGCAAGCTGACTGTCACCGATTTGCGAAATCCTCCGGTTAAGATTACCAAGCATATCGCTGCTCTGTGAAGCAAAAAGCACCGCATTGGTGCTGGCAGGTACACGTACCGAACAGACCGTCTTAAAAACGCTGTCCACCGTGTCCGAAATATAGTCGCTTACGCTTCCTTCGCTTTTGGAATTCATATTAAGATTTACCACCATCACCCCTCCGGGATTCAGATGCTCCTTTACCAGAGTAAAAAACTCTGCCGACGACATTTGAAACGGGATGGTAATATCCTGGTACGCGTCAACCATTATGACATCGTATTTTTTATCAACCGCCTGCAAATACGCCCGACCGTCATATGTCGTGACCTTTATCTCCTCAGGTAGATCAAAATATTCCCTCGCAAGCGCCGTGATTTTAGAATCTATCTCCACCCCCTCTATACCAGACGGAGAGTAATAACGCATAAGCTGTTTTGCATAGGTACCGGTCCCCATTCCGAGAATAAGCACCTCGGCATCTTCACCCGCATCAGACATCAGCGGAGCGGCAAGCGCATAGTCGTAATACATGCCCGTAAGACGGTCCTCCTTCATCATAACCGACCGCACACCGAACATCACGTTTGTGGAAAGCCGAACCGATTCAGAATCCTCATTAACCTGCAAATAGTTATAAACCGATTCTCCTTCATATTCAAGGTCGTTTTTCCAGAAAGCAAAGCCGCCTCCGTGCCCCAAAATGCTGAACGCGACGTAAAGAACTGCGGTCACAATGCATAGCGCTGCTTTCCGCTTCTCGGTTATGAAATAAACCAAGCCTAAAACCATCAGCACACCGGAGAACAATATAAACGTAACGCTTGTCCCCACCGCCGGGATGGTAACAAAGGTCGGCAGAAAAGTGCCTATAATACTGCCTATCGTGTTAAAAGCACCGAGTGTACCCACTATCCTTCCGCTGTCATCAAGACTGTCAACGGTATATTTGACCAACGAGGGTGTAACCGTACCGAGAAGAAAAAGCGGAAAAACAAATATTAAAAGACAGCTTACAAGCGCGGCAGCTATAAGAAATCCGTTGCTTATCGTAAGCGCCATTGCTCCGGATACCAGCACGATAATATATTTACCGGCAAAAGGTATCGCGGCAATCCATACCGCGGCGATAAGAAGTCTTTTATAAAGCCTTGCAGGATCTGGATTTTTATCGGCAGACCGACCGCCCCAAATGTTTCCGAGCGCCATTGCAATCATTATAGTGCCTATAATGATTGTCCATACTATCTGCGATGAACTGAAATACGGTGCCAGCAAGCGGCTCGCACCCAGTTCTACCGCCATTACTGACATACCGGCAAAAAATTCCGTCAGATAAAGATAAATCTTATTTGAAAGAATGGTTTTCCCCATAACCTACCTCCGTCAAAAACTGCTGATTTATTTTACCACATTTTTTCTTTTTCGGCAATAAAAAAGCCCCCGGAATTTCCGAAGGCTTCAAAATTATTCCTCTGTTGTTTCCTCGGGAGCTTCGACTGTTTCTGCGGCAGGCTCTTCAGGAGCAGCCTCAGCCTCGGCAGAAACCTCTTCCGCCGGAGCATTTTCAGCAATAGCCTCATATACTACCGTATCTTCGGTATTAGCATCTGCCGTCTCGTCGGGAGTCTCCTCAAGCAGCGCGCGTATTGAAAGGCTTACACGCTTCTTTTCAGAGTCCACGGCGATGATCTTCGCCTCTACTTCCTGACCGACGGTAAGCTCATCCTGCGGCTTTGCAACATGCTTGTTTGCAATCTGCGAAATATGGATAAGCCCGTCAACACCCGGAATAATACGGGCGAAAGCGCCGTAGGTGGTCATACTTACAACAGTGACCTTAACGACGTCTCCAACCTTATAGGTGTTCTCAAAGATAACCCACGGATTATCCTCCGGCTTTTTATAGCCGAGAGAAATCTTTTTCTTTTCAGGGTCAAGCGCTTTGACATATACCTCTACGGTGTCGCCTACCAGCACTACCTCCGACGGATTCTTAATTCTCTGCCAGGAAAGCTCGGAGATATGTACCATTCCGTCCACACCGCCGATATCGACAAACGCGCCGTAGCTTGTGAGCGATTTTACGGTACCGGTAAAACGGTCGCCGACAGCGATGGTGCTCCAAATCTTTTCTTCAGCCGCCTTGCGCTGATCGCGCAGAACGCTGCGAATGGAACCGATCGCTCTGTGACCGCGTCCGATCTCGATTATACGGAAAGAAACTTCCTTACCCTTTAGCTCTTCAAGTGGATCATTTCTCGAAGCTGTTGCCTGAGAAGCCGGGATAAAGACTCTGATATTATTAGAGTATACTACAACGCCGCCCTTGATAACGTCCTTAACAAAACCGGTAATGATTTCGCCCGAATCCTTGGCTGCGACTATATTGTCCCAACCGGCAATAGCATCGTAACGACGCTTTGAAAGCATTGCGGTTCCTTCCTGGTCATTGATTTTCATAATGATCAGATCAAGCTTATCGTTGACCTTGACTTCTTCCGTGAGCTGAACGTCAGGATCCGAAGAGTATTCCTCAGCGGTGACATAGCCTGTAACGCCTCTGCCGATATCCACCGTAATCTCGGTGGGATTAACGGCAATAACCGTTCCGCAAACCTTTTGGTCCCCCGTCAAGCTGTTTAAAGAAGCCTCAAATGCTTCCTCATCCGTCATTTCCTCTTCCGGCAGGAAAAATATACTCCGCGCTGCATAGAAAGCCACGCCCTTTTTGTATTTTTCAGGACTATCAAGCATGACAAGTTCCTTTTTCGGAAAATATCCTTCCTCCAGATAGGCCTGCCTCAGTTCTTCCAGC
>USHL01000209.1 GCA_900554525.1 uncultured Oscillospiraceae bacterium
ATGCGGCCGATAAACAACATCGTAGATATTACGAATTTTGTGATGCTCGAGACCGGAAACCCGATGCATGCTTTCAATTATAATGAAATAGCCGGTCACAAAATAATCGTTCGAAATGCCGAAAAGGGCGAAAGCATCACAACCCTTGACGGAAAAAAGCACAATCTTACCGAAGACATGCTGGTTATTGCCGACGGCGAGCGTCCCTCCTGCCTTGCCGGAGTTATGGGCGGCAAAGAAAGCGAAATAGAAGCCGATACAACCGACCTTTTTCTTGAATCGGCAAAATTCCGGCGCGACAATATCCGCCACACCGGCCGCGCACTCGGAATACGCACCGAGGCGAGCGGAAGATATGAGCGCGGCATAGATATCAAAAACGTAGAATATGCAATGAACCGCGCCTTACAGCTTATCTACGAGCTTGACGCCGGAGATATAATCGAGGGCGTAATCGACCGCAATCTCGGTCTGCCGGAGGACCGTATAATAACCGTGGAGCCGGAAAAAATAACAGAGCTTTTGGGCGTCGAGGTGCCTGCTGAAAAAATGGCAGCTATACTCAACAGCCTTGAGCTGCCCACTGTTTTTGAAAACGGAAAGCTTGTCTGCCGCGTGCCCTCCATACGTGACGATATTGAGGGACGCGCCGACCTTGCCGAGGAAATCATGCGCATATACGGCTATGACCACATTGTCGGCACTCCAATGCGCGGCGAGGTAGTGCGCGGCAAAAAGCTGCCCGAAAGGATAAAAACCGATAAGATAAAGGCCTTGCTCTGCGGCGAAGGCGCTTATGAAATTTCCACATACTCGTTTATCGCCTCAAAAGAAATCGATAATTTAAAGCTTGCGGAAAATGATCCGCGGCGCCGCCAAATCAAAATCATAAATCCGCTGGGCGACGAATATTCGGTTATGCGCACACAGCTGGTTACAAGCATGCTTAACGTCCTTTCGACCAATATAAGCAGAAAAATCACCGACGGCAGGTTCTTTGAAATCAGCAAGCGCTTCATTGCCGAAAAGCTGCCTGTTACCGAACAGCCGGAAGAGCTGCCCGCGATGTCGATAGGTATTTACGGAAAGGATGAAGATTTCTTCACACTAAAGGGCATAATAGAAAGTATAATGTCACTTTGCGGCGCTCATACTCAATATGAAAGAAGCGGCGAGCCGTATCTGCATCCCGGTCGTCAGGCACTGGTAAAGGCCAATAACCAGCCTGCCGCCGTATTCGGCGAGGTGCACCCTGAGGTTGCGGCAAAATACGGTATCGACTGCCGCGTTTATGTGGCAGAAATTAAGCTTGACATTTTGCTCGGCATAAATAAACGCAGGACAGTTTATAAGCCGCTGCCGAAATTCCCCGCTGTCGAGCGCGATTTTGCCTTGCTGTGCGATATCGATCTCCCGGTCGGCACACTTGAGAAGGCCATCGCAAGCGGTGCGGGACGTCTGCTTGAGCGTCTTGAGCTTTTCGATGTATACACAGGCTCCCAGATACCCGACGGCAAGAAGAGCGTCGCATACAGCGTATGGCTGCGTTCGGCGGATTCCACGCTGAATGACAAGGAAATAGAGGATGTAAGCCGGGCTGTAATCAAAAAGCTTGAAGCTGCCGGCGCGGAACTGCGAAAATAATGCTTGCACTTTTTTCAAAATAGTTATACAATATAATAAACAGATATATGAGAGGTGTTTCAGATGAATGACAGAACAATGACTTTTTCCATAGGCGACCAGACCGAGCAGGAAATACGTAATATATTAATGGCGGTCTATGACGCATTAAAGGAAAAGGGATATAATCCTATTAACCAAATCGTAGGATATATTCTTTCTGAAGACCCTACTTATATTACGACTCACAACAACGCGCGTAACCTGATACGGAAAATCGACCGCGACACGCTTTTGCAGTCGCTTGTAAAATATTATATAAGCGCTTGAAAAAGCGGGGCTGAATCTTCAGCCCTGTTTTTTTATAAATAAAATCACCGATTAAAGCAAATAATATGCCGGGGTGAGGTTTTATATGGTCATACTTTTTTCCGGCAGAAAAAGCGCGGCTGAGAATGAAATCATAGAAATCCTAAGCCAGTACGGAGCCAATTATATTTCGGACAAAATGGTATCCGCAGGCATGGGACGTTTCACCATAATAAGCGAATACAAAAAGACCGACATAAAATTAAAAAGCGGTATCGCCGTTTTTATCGACGATACCGACCGTTTCAATTCACAGGTGTTTCCCGACGGAATCATAGGAGTCTGCGAAGACAGCAACCTAAAGGCTCTTGAGCTTTTCAGGCAAAGTCATATTCCGGTAATAAGCTGCGGAATGAACGCAAAAAACACCGTAACGCTTTCAAGCTGCGGCAGCGACTCGCTTTTAGTGTCGTTGCAGCGAACTCTCACCGACTGCTCCGGCTGTGAAATCGACCCTGCCGAATTTAAAATAAAGCTCACTAAAAATTACAGCTCATTTGCCGTAATGGCGTCTGCCGCCGTTCTGCTGCTGAACGGCGTAGCGCCGGAAGTATTCTGATATATTTATGCCGTTTTAATTCACTGCTTTGTAAGTACATTTATATATTCAAAAATTATATCCTTGCGACTCCCGAATCCCTTGCCGCTTTAGCCACCGCCTTTGCCACCGCGGGAGCAATACGCCTGTCAAAAGCCTTCGGCAGGATATATTCATTTGAAAGCTCCGCATCGGAAACGAGGCTTGCCAGGGCATATACCGCCGCCGTTTTCATTTCCTCATTGATATCGCTTGCCCTGACGTCAAGCGCGCCGCGGAATATCCCGGGAAACGCAAGAACGTTGTTTATCTGATTCGGATAGTCCGAACGGCCTGTACCGATAACCGCCGCGCCGCCTGCCGCAGCCTCCTCTGGCAGTATCTCAGGAACGGGATTGGCCATTGCGAAAACCGCCGCGCCCTTATTCATAGAGGCTACCATTTCACGCGTCACAATATTCGGAGCAGATACGCCGATAAATACGTCGGCTCCGCGAATAACGTCCGCAAGGCTGCCTTTTTCCTTTCCCGGATTGGTCGCGGACGCAAGCTTTCTGTGTGACTCGCTGATACCTTCCATACCGTCATAAAGCGCACCCGCCTTATCGCACATAATCAGATTGCGAAGCCCGAGCTTCAGCAGCAGCCCGCCTATCGCGGTGCCTGCCGCGCCCGCGCCGTTTATAACGCATTTAATATCGGCAAGTTTTTTGCCCGTAAT
>USHL01000210.1 GCA_900554525.1 uncultured Oscillospiraceae bacterium
GGTAGACAGATTCAGCAGTAAATAATCCTTTGTTTTCCGCGTGGCTTTTGCAAACAGCTTTTCACACTCTGCAATATACCTGCGGCACTCGCAATGCTCAAGCAATATGTCATTTATCTTTGTTATTCTTTTTAAAGCCCTGCGGTTCCAGAAAAACGCGCATATAAAAATCCATATGAAAGCCGGTACCAACACTAAAAAAACCGAATTATCGGAAAAAAGCATAGCGGATACCAAAGCGAAAACCCCGATAAACGCCGTAATAAAATATCCCGCCGTCAAATCCTTATAAAGATAAAGCACAGCCGTTCCCCTCCTTAAAAAGCCTCAGCCTGAAATCCGATTTCAGTAATCAATTCACAAAACCCGCACTCCCGCGCAAGCTTTTCCGCCTTATCAAAAGCAAAGCCGAGATAATTTTTATCATGGCAGTCGCTTGATAAAATAACCTTTCCGCCGTATTCTTTTATCATCAGAAGAATTTCTTTTGACGGGTACGGCACGCTCCGCATGCCGCGCGCCATAGCGCCTGTGTTGATTTCAAACGGCTTGCCGTATTTCACGAGCCTTTCAACCGCTTTTTCCGCGGCGGCTAAAAAACGCGGCGACTGGCCGTAACCGTTCTGCTCACTGAATTTTGAAACCAAATCGAAATGCCCTATAATATCCGCTCCGGTCTTATCAGGTACATTTCCGGCAAGCGCGAAATAATCCTCCGCCAGCGCGTCGAAATCTCCGCCGTATTCGGTATTTACGGCGTTTCTTATTATTTCCGCGGTATTATCCACCGAAATGTATTTACCGTTTTTATAAACCGAATGAACCGAGCCTATAACATAATCATACGCCCCGGCAGGCTCTGAAGAAAAGTAATCCTGCTCGATTCCGCAGAAAATTTTTATCCTGCCGGAATATTTAAGCTTTAGTTCATTTATAACCCTGCGGTATTCGGCCGCGGTATCGGCGTTCATGGCAAAGCCGGCATCCATGGCCGTATAGCTGTGCCCTGAAAAGCCTATCGCTGTAAAGCCTTTTTCCAGCGCCTTTAAAACGATTTCCTCGGGGGTGTCCCTGCCGTCGCAAAACGCGGTATGTATATGAAAATCAGTCGTTATCACTTGCCATTTTCTCCTGCTTGACCTTGTGGTCTATAATATGCCGTGAGGCCAGCTCTTTTCTTATATCCTCAAGCGAAATTCCCATTTCCACCATCAGCACCATAACGTGATAGGCAAGGTCGGCTATCTCGTACACCGTCTCCCTTCTGTCGCCCGCCTTCCCGGCAATAATCACCTCGGTTGATTCCTCCCCAACCTTTTTCAGTATTTTGTCAATCCCTTTCTGAAAAAGATAGGTCGTATACGAACCCTCAGGCAGCTCTTTTTTTCTGCCCTCTAAAAGTCCGTAAAGCCCGTCGAGCGAAAATTCCGAGCGCTCGCCGCTTTCAAAAAGCGTATTGGTAAAGCAGGAATCGCTTCCCGTATGACAGGCAGGGCCGTCCTTATCCACCACAACAACCAGCGCGTCGTTGTCACAGTCGGCGGTTATTGATACGATATGCTGATAGTTTCCGCTGGTCTCGCCCTTCAGCCACAGCTCGTTCCGCGAACGGCTGTAAAAGCAGGTCATACCTTTTTCAAGTGATATTTCAAGACTTTCACGGTTCATATAAGCGAGCGTCAGCACCTTTTTGCTCATATTGTCAACCACTACCGCAGGGATAAGCCCCTTTTCGTCAAACCTTAAACTGTTTATATCGATCATTTTCATACCCTCACTACGATGTTGTTTTCGGCCAATATCCTTTTCAGCTCGTCTATGCGTACCTCGCCGAAATGGAAAATCGATGCCGCAAGCCCCGCGTCTATAGCGGGGATTTCCTTAAAAAGCTTTACAAAGTCATCTGCACTGCCGGCGCCGCCCGATGCTATAACCGGTACCTTTACCGCATTGCAGACCGCTTTAAGCATTTCTATATCAAAGCCTTTCTTTACGCCGTCGGTATCAATGGAATTAACCACAACCTCTCCCGCGCCGTTATCGACGCAGCGCTTTATCCAGCCTATGGCCTCCATTCCGGTATCGTCCCTGCCGCCGCGGGCAAAAACGCGGAACTCACCGTCAACGCGCTTGATATCGGCTGATATCACCACGCACTGGCTGCCGTAACGCTTCGCCGCCTCGCTTATCAGTCCGGGATTTTTGATTGCTCCGGAATTTACGCTCACCTTATCGGCGCCGCATTTTAAAACACGGTCGAAATCGTCAAGCGTATTTATGCCGCCGCCTACCGTCAAGGGTATAAAAATATTTGCGGCGACCTCTTTCAATATATCGGTAAAAAGCCTTCTGACGTCGCTTGAGGCGGTAATGTCATAAAACACAAGCTCGTCGGCTCCCGAATCGCTGTAATATTTGCCGAGCTCCACAGGCGAGGAAACATCATTCAGCCCCTCGAAGTTCACACCCTTTACCACCCTGCCGTCCTTAACATCAAGGCAGGGAATTATTCTTTTGGTTATCATTCTGCCGCCTCCAAAGCCTCTTTCAAATCTATCGCGCCGATATAATAAGCCTTGCCTATTACGGCGCCGTAAAGCCCCAGGCTTTTAAGCGCTTTTATATCATCAAGCGTCGATACTCCGCCGGAGGCAATTATGTCAAGGCTGAACTTTTCCGAAAGCTCTTTATAAAGCTCACGGTTAGTGCCCTGCATCGCGCCGTCCTTTGAAATATCGGTGCAGATTACGGTCTTTACTCCGATGTCCTCCATTTTACGGCAAAAGTCAAAGCAGTTATAGGCGGAGCTTTCCGTCCAGCCCTTTACGGCGACAAAGCCGTTTTTTATATCCGCGCCCACCGCGATTTTTTCACCGTATTCTGCGACGGCGACCTTCAAAAACTCTTCATTCTCTACCGCGGCGGTTCCCAATATCACACGGTCAATGCCGTTTTTTAAATATAAATCCACCGTTTCAATATTGCGTATACCGCCGCCGATTTCGGTGAACAGCGAGGTTTCCTTTGCTATTTTGCAAACGGTTTCAAGGTTCGGGGTAACGCCGTCCTTCGCGCCCTCCAGATCCACCATATGGATATATCCCGCGCCCGCCTGCTCAAAGCTGCGCGCCACCTCAAGCGGGTTGTCGCTGTAAACCGTCATTCGGTCATATTCGCCCTTATAAAGCCTTACCGCTTTGCCGCCGTATAAATCTATCGCCGGAAAAA
>USHL01000211.1 GCA_900554525.1 uncultured Oscillospiraceae bacterium
CCGCTACGAAACAGATTTCAATGATTTATTTTTTGTGGAATATAATAAACAGCCGGAAAAGACCCGACTGTTTTTTGTGGTTTATTCTGTTAACTTTTTAATGACTTCAGCTGCCGCGGCAAGACCCGCCGCGCCGGGGACCGGCGCCATGCTTGCCGGGACCGATTTTCTGTTTTGAGGGCGCTCTCCGTCGCCGGAGCAAATTTTCGGCGGCTCATCCGACCATACTGTCAAAAGCTTTCTTACCCCGCGCTTTTTAAGCTCATACCTCATAACCCTCGCGAGCGGGCAAACGCTTGTTTTATATATATCCGAGACCTTTATACGAGTCGGATCAAGCTTATTGCCCATACCCATTACACTGATTATCGGAATATCCCTTTCAGCAGCGCTTTTTGCTAAGAAAAGCTTGGCGGTAACGTTATCTACCGCATCGATAATATAATCAAAGCGCTCAAAGGGAATGTCGCTTTCCGGTGTAACAAATTCACGGCAATCGATTATACTGCAATCCGGATTTATATCAAGGTATCTCTTTTTGGCAGCCGAGGTTTTATATTCTCCGATATCGGAATGCAGGGCGACAAGCTGACGGTTTATATTGCTCAGCGCTATAATATCGTTATCATAAATATAAAGTGTTCCTACCCCACTGCGCACAAGAGCCTCGGCAGCATATGAGCCGACACCGCCGATACCGAATACCGCCACAGCCGAATTAGCCAGTTTTTCAAGAGCGCTTTCGCCTATGAGTGCGCCAGTCCTTAAAAACTCTTCCTTCATACGCCTTGTCCCGTTTACAGTTCAAGATACTTTATGAGATTCGGTATCTGTGACTCAAAATTCACACCGTACCGCATGTCACGATCATTTTCCATGGTGTACCTGATACATCCGCAGGTGAAGTTTACTGCTATCTGGGCAGAGGCCTTCAGGCTTCTGCCGTTCATTATTGCCGCGGTAAGCGCACTTGCAAAAACATCTCCGGTGCCGTGATACATTGCCGGAAGGCGGTCTGAAAAAATGTAATACAGCTCCTCGCCGTCGTAGACCGCCGCGCCTATTTTGCGTTCATCAAAAGAAACTCCGGTAAGCACGATACTTGCCCCTGTCTCGGCATACAGCCCGCTTATGAGCCCTCTGATATACTCTTCGGTATAGGGTGCGTCCCTGTACTCTGTTCCGAGCATAAACGCCGCCTCGGTAATATTAGGTGTAATAATATCCGCCCGTCGGCAGAGCCCCAGCATCTGCGAGGGAAAATCTTCGGCAAAGCCTTTATAAAGCATGCCGTTATCAGCCATAACAGGATCTGTTATTAAAAGAGTATCCTCACGGCTTATAAGCTCCGCCGCCTTTGCCACAAGTTCTATCTGCCTTTTTGAGCAGAGATATCCGGTATATACCGCGTCTACGGTTATTCCCTCTTTCTGCCAATGGCGCGCCGTAGGAAGTATATCGTCAGTAAGATCCCTGAAGGTATATCCGGTAAAGCCGCCGGTGTGGGTAGATAAAACCGCAGTAGGTATCACCGCTGTCTCTACACCCGCCGCAGAAATTACAGGCAGCGCTACGGTTATTGAGCATTTGCCGAAGCAGGAAATATCGTGTATAGCGGCAACTCTTTTCTGAGTCATTTAATCACCTTTTTTGAAGTTTTTTATGAGGACAAATACCGCCGAGCGGACAGTCCGTACACTTAGGGCTTCTCGCCGAGCATACATCGCGCCCGAAAAGCACCGTACGATGACAGAAATTGTTTGATTTTACCGGGTCAAGGAGCTTTCTCATTTCCTTTTCGACGATAAAAGGATTAGTCGAATCAACAAATCCCAGACGGTTGCATATACGGATAAAATGAGTGTCCGTAACCACCGCCGGCTTGCCGTAAGCATCTCCGCACACAAGATTCGCTGTCTTTCTGCCGACACCCGGCAGCTTTGTAAGCTCCTCGACGGTATCCGGCACAACGCCGCCGTATTGCTCGGTCAGCATTTTACCGATTCCGACAAGGTCTTTTGCCTTTGTCTTGAAAAGCCCGCAGGTTTTGATAAGCTCCTCCACACGGGATATGTCCGCCGCTGCCATGCTCGCGGCATCGGGAAATTCGGCAAACAGCGCGGGTGTCACCATATTAACCCGCTTATCGGTACACTGCGCCGAAAGCCTTGTTGAAATCAGAAGCTGAAAAGCGTCTTTATAGTCAAGTGAGCATACCGCATCCGGATATATACCCTCCAGTATTTCAACCGCCTTTGCTACTATTTCCTTTTTACGCATTTGCAGCCTCCAGCTTAAGGTCGTTCGGTTTTATAAGCTTAAGCTTGCGCATAGCCTCGGCTATTCCGAGAGAGAGCGCCGCCGGCAGTATAAACTGCATAACTGCTATTTCAATCAGTGTGACAACCGGAGAAGTACCGGCGGCGGTCATACTGTCATATGACATAAACTGACCGACGAGACCTGCCGACCCCATACCCGAACCGACGGGATTACTGACCATTTTAAGCACCGCAGAGGAAATCGGCCCTAAAATCGCACTTGAAATTATCGACGGCAGCCAGATTAAAGGATTGCGCAATATATTCGGCATCTGAAGCATTGAAGTACCTATGCCCTGCGCAATAAGGCCGCCCATCTTGTTTTCGCGATAGCTTATCACCGCAAAGCCTACCATATTGCAGCAGCAGCCTATTGTGGCGGCGCCGGCGGCAAGACCGGTCAGCCCCATAGATACGCCTATTGCCGCAGAGGAAATCGGAAGAGTAAGCAGTATGCCCATAACTACCGAAACTACTATCCCTCCGATAATAGGACTTTTTTCAACGTTGATATTTACAAGCGAGCCGAGCCATGTCATAGCTGCCGATATGTAAGGACCCACAAAATATCCGGCCGCCGCACCGGTCAATATACAGGAAAGCGGCGTTACTATAATGTCTACTCCCGTCTTGCCGGAGATTAGCGCCCCTATTTCAATTGCCACATAAGCCGCTATAAACGCGCCGAGCGGCTCACCCGGCGAACCCACCGCAAAAGCCTCGTTGCCGAGCTTAGGAAAAGCGCCGATCATACCGGTTACCGCGGCAGAAACCGTAGTCAAAGGCGATGATTTCAATTTGCAGGCAACGCCGACACCAATGCCCGCACCAGTCAGCGTTTTCGCTACACTGCCCATCGCATTGAGATAATCTCCTACGATGTTTCCTCCCACAAGCGCCGCAATC
>USHL01000212.1 GCA_900554525.1 uncultured Oscillospiraceae bacterium
AGTTCAGACGTGTGCTCTTCCGATCTGGCATGACCAGATACCTGAAGCTGAAAAAATCCAACTGCAAAAACTGCTATAAGTGTATTCGCCACTGTCCGGTAAAATCAATAAGGTTTTCCGGCAATCAGGCGAATATTGTCGGCAATGAATGTATTCTTTGCGGACAGTGCTTTGTTGTCTGTCCGCAGAACGCGAAGGAGATAGCCGACGGTACCGAACAGGTAAAGGTACTAATAAATTCAGGCGCTCCGGTTATTGCGAGCGTTGCGCCGTCGTTTATTGCAAACTACGACGGAGTCGGAATAGAAGAAATGCGCGTTGCGCTGAAGAAGTTAGGTTTTGCCGATGCAGAGGAAACCGCAATAGGCGCTACTATTGTAAAGCGCGAGTATGAGCGTCTTTTGAGCGAAGAGCACAGAGAAATACTGATTTCCTCCTGCTGCCATTCGGTAAACCTTTTGATACAGAAATATTTTCCGTCCTGCCTTGGTTATCTTGCCGATGTGCTGTCGCCTATGCAGGCGCACTGCCGCGAGATAAAAAAGCGTATTCCCGGAGCTAAGACGGTATTCATAGGTCCATGCGTCGCCAAAAAGGACGAAGCTGATTATTATGCCGGCATAACCGATGCGGTGCTTACTTATGAGGAGCTCACCGCGTGGTTCAAGCGCGAGGACATTGAATTAGAGCATAGGGTAAATAAAAATGATGAAAGCCTGGCAAGATTTTTCCCGACTACCGGAGGAATTTTGAAGACTATGTCGGAAAAAATGCTGCCTGATTATACATATATGGCGATAGACGGCGTCGAAAACTGTATCGCGGCGTTAAAGGATATAGAAGAGGGCAGGCTTACAAACTGCTTTATTGAAATGTCAGCCTGCGTCGGAAGCTGTATAGGCGGGCCGGTAATGGAAAAATATCACCGTTCGCCGATAAGGGATTATAAGGCGGTTTCGGATTACGCCGGGAAAAAGGATTTCGATGTGGCACAGCCGGATTTTGCCGAACTGAAAAAGACGCTTGAATATATCGACCGCAAGCTTCCGCAGCCGTCGGAATTCGAAATCAGAGAGACCCTGCACCGTATGGGCAAATTCAAGCCTGAAGACGAGCTGAACTGCGGCTCGTGCGGCTATAATACCTGCCGTGAAAAGGCGGTGGCCATAATTCAGGGCAAGGCGGAGGTTTCGATGTGTCTGCCGTTCTTAAAGGAAAGGGCGGAAAATTTCTCCGATAATATTATAAACAATACTCCTAACGGTATTGTTGTGCTTAATGAAAATTATGAGGTACAGCAGATCAACCGCGCGGCACTCAAGCTTATGAATCTGCACCGCGAATCCGACGTGATGGGCGAGCCTATTGTCAGAATACTTGATCCTAAGCCTTTTATGGAGGTTCAGAAGAGCGGCCGTTCGATAAAGGACGAGCGTGTGTATCTTGCCGAGTATGATAAATTCGTCGAGCAGACTATTGTTCCCGATAAGGAGTATAAGGCTCTTATCTGCATAATGCGCGATATTACCGACGAAGAGCTGCAAAAGCAGAAAAAAGAGCAAATGAGTTCAAATACAATCGAGATTGCCGATAAGGTGGTCGACAAGCAAATGCGTATTGTTCAGGAAATAGCTTCACTGCTTGGTGAGACCGCAGCCGAAACCAAAATAGCCTTAACTAAGCTTAAGGAGTCGATGAAGGATGAATAATCTTTGCGCCGATATTGGCTACCGAAGCATTTACCATGAGGGAGAGGAGCTTTGCGGCGACCATGTCGATGTTATCGAGCAGGAAGACGGTTCTACGGTTGTAGTCCTGGCTGACGGTCTCGGCAGCGGCGTCAAGGCGAGCATACTTTCGACGCTTACTTCGAAAATCATTTCAACTATGATAGCCGAAGGGCTGACGCTTGAGGACTGTGTACAGACAATTGCGGCTACGCTGCCTGTCTGTTCGGTCAGAGGAGTGGCTTACTCCACATTTACGATAATGCGTATAGTAAACAGCGAAGAGGCTGAGCTTTTTCAGTACGATAATCCGCTGGTAATCCTGCTGCGTGACGGAGATGTATATGATTATCCCAAAACCGAGCTTACAATAGAGGGCAAAAAGATTTATCAGTCGCGTATAAGATTGCAGGAAAACGATATATTTGTTATGATGAGCGACGGATGTCCGCATGCCGGTATTGGGATTTCCTATAACTTCGGCTGGAAGACAGAGGATATAGCCGAGTTTATGAAAACCTTTTATTCGGTAGGCTATACCGCAAAGACGCTTTCTACCATACTGATAGACGAGGTTAACCGTCTTTACGGGGAAAAGCCGGGCGACGATGCGACAGCATGTGTTGTCAGGATACGAAAAAGGGAGCCGATGAATCTTTTGTTCGGTCCGCCTTCAAACCGTGACGACTGCGATAAAATGATGTCCCTCTTTTTTTCAAAAGAAGGTAAGCATATTGTCTGCGGCGGTACGACATCTACGATAGCGGCCAAATATCTCGGAAAGCCGCTGAGGCCTAAGCTTGAGTTTGTTGATAAGGACGTTCCGCCAATTGCCGAGATCGAAGGTGTAGATCTTGTGACCGAGGGTGTCATCACCATAAATAAGGTGCTTACATATGCCAAGGATTATCTGAAAGACAATGAATCTTATACTCACTGGGCGGTTAAAAAAGACGGAGCCTCGCTTATTTGCAGGCTTTTGTTTGAGGAAGCCACGGACATTAATTTTTATGTTGGCCGCGCCGTGAATCCCGCGCATCAGAATCCTGATCTTCCGATCAATTTCAATATTAAAATGCAGCTTGTGACCGAGCTTTCGGAATGTCTTCGTAAAATGGGTAAGCGAATTAAAGTCAGTTATTTTTAACCGAAGGAGGTTAATTTTTTGAGAAAATTTGATACAAAGGTTCAGTATCTCAAGTATAAGGTGCTGCGTGAGGTTGCGCGTGAGGCATGGAACGGTACGCTCGCAGAGCATATGTATGATATACCGAAAACAATTATTCCGGGTAAGGAAGCCACAATGCGCTGCTGTGTGTACAAAGAACGCGCTATCCTTGAGGAACGTATAAAAATTGCTATGGGGGGAGATAAGAATAATCCAAATGTCATTGAGGTCATAGAGATTGCCTGCGATGAATGTCCGATGGGCGGCTATTCGGTAACCG
>USHL01000213.1 GCA_900554525.1 uncultured Oscillospiraceae bacterium
CGATATATCAGCCGGCGCATAATCCGCCGAAGCTAAAATTTTAAGCCTGTCATTTTCCGAAGGTATCTCAGCCCTATATGTAGGCCGGGAATTTCCGCCTGCGGTTATTTTCACCTCAGCACCGTACACTCGGCGGCCGAGCTTCGCATAAAGCTCCGCCGTTTTTTCACTGGCGGTCTGAATTGAAATTTTTTTCAAAGAAAAAGACCGCCCGAAAAGCATTAAGCCGCAGATAAGAGACGGCTCACAGCAGACCGGCGGTCTTATCTGGGCTAATTCATTTTTGATATCCGAACAAAAAGACATTCTATTTCACCGATATCAGCTCTTGTAAATATCCCGATGGTTTATCGAACAGTTATAGCCCGCATCCTTAAGGTGCCCGCCGATAAGCTCGGCGAAGGTGACCGAACGGTGCTTCCCGCCGGTACAGCCGATTGATATGACCAGCTGGCTTTTTCCCTCCTTGGCGTAAAGCGGCACGGCGCAGTCAATAAAAGCGATAAGCCGTTCAAGAAAGGTTTTGGAATCCTCGCTTGCCATAACGTAATCCTGCACCTCGCGGTCAAGTCCGGTTTTTGGCTTCAGTTCCTCCACATAAAACGGATTGGGCAGACACCTCACGTCAAATACGAGATCCGCCTCGGAATCCGAGCCGTATTTAAAGCCAAAAGATTTACACTGAATTTTAAGTACATTGCTTACGCTTCCGAAAAATATACCGGAAAGCTGGACCTTTAACTGAGAAATTGAAATATGACTGGTATCCACCACATAATCCGACATAAAGCGTATAAGCTTCAGCGTTTCGCGTTCCTTTGCGACCGCATCGGCTACTGACATATTGGTGCCGTCTGCCAAAGGATGCTTCCGGCGGTTTTCCTTATAACGGCGTATCAGCACCTCGTCCGAAGCGTCAAGAAAAAGTATTTTATAATTGACGCTGTTGTTTTTCAGAGCAGTCAGAACCTCGCTTATCTCTGAAAACAGTATCCCGCCGCGCATATCTGTCACTATTGCCATCTTGCTTAGCAAATCGCCGCTGCGTGCCGAAAGCTCGACAAAAGACGGTATTATGGCAGGAGGAATGTTATCGACACAGTAATAGCCAATGTCCTCAAGTATATTGGCCGCCTGAGATTTTCCCGCTCCGGACATTCCCGTAACAATCAGTAATTCCATAAGCTTACCTCTTTATACTTCATCTCTGCCGGTAAAAATAACTTCCGGCTCCAAATCCACACCGTCGGAGCTTTTTACCGTACGCTTTATTTTTTCTATGAGCTGTTTCACATCCGAACAGGTGGCATTGTTATAATTGATAACAAAACCGGCATGCTTTTCACTGACCATCGCGCCGCCGACCGACACACCCTTCAGTCCGTTTTTTTCAATCAGGGCGCCGGCAAAATAACCGTCAGGACGCTTGAAGGTACTGCCCGCGCTCGGATATTCCAGCGGCTGTTTGGCCTTGCGGCGGCCGATATAATCGTTCATCGCCGCCTCTATATCGGCCTTTATTCCTCTTTTTAGGGCAAAAGTGACGCTCGTTATTACCATACCGCCGCTCTTAAAAATACTGCTGCGGTAGCCAAGCTTCATATCAGCGCGCTCAATCCTCCCGGCCGAGCCATACGAATCCACAAATTCGGCGGATTTAACCGCGTCTGCCATTTCGCCGCCGTATGCCCCGGCGTTCATAAACAGAGCTCCGCCCGCAGAGCCGGGTATCCCGTAAGCAAATTCAAGCCCGGTCAGCGAAGCGCCGGCGGCCGCACGGCAGACCTCCGAAAGCGGCGTTCCGGCCATAGCGGTAAGCTCGGTGCCTTCTGCCGAAACTCCGTTCAGCCCCGAAAGGCTGATCACCGCCCCCTCAATGCCGCCGTCGGAGACCAAAAGATTCGAGCCCTTTCCGAGTATAAAAGTTTTGACATTCAGCTCCGATGCCTTCTTAATAACCGCAGAAAGCTCGGCTGCGGAAGCGACAGTAACAAAAATATCTGCCGGACCGCCTATTTTAAAACTGGTATGAGCGCTCATAGGCTCATTAAATTTATATTTTATACCCTTTTCGCCGCAGAACTCTGCGAATGACTTAAGCTCCATATACGCTCCGTTTTAAAAATTATTTATAAAGCTCGCACAGAAAAGCCGCACCGATAATACCCGCGTCATTGCCGAGCGCCGCCGCTCTTATTTCGGTTTTCTTTTCTATATTTCTTGCGTAATTTTCGCCCTTTACAAACTCCCTGATAGGATTTATAAGAGTGTCACCCTCCTTGGAAATGCCGCCTCCGATGCAAAGCATATCAGGCTGGAAGATATTGATATTGTTGGCAACGCCTATTGCGACGTATTCAATGTATCTGTCAACAACCCGCTTACCGGCCTCATCTCCCTCGCGCATCGCATTGAAAGCGGTAATGCCGCTGACATTTTCCAGCTTTCCGTCACACAGCTCCCACATTTTGCTGTCGGGATATTTTATCATCGCCTGCCTGGTCTGACGGATAAGCGCCGTGGCAGAAGCATAAGCTTCCCAGCAGCCCTGTCTGCCGCAGGTACACATTTCGCCGTCGATACAGATAACGGTGTGACCGAGCTCCGCTCCGGCACAGTTTGAGCCGGAAAATATTTTCCCGCCGATAATCACGCCGCCGCCGACACCCGTGCCGAGAGTAATAGCGATAAAATCGTTTGTGCCCTTTCCGGCGCCGGCAATATATTCGCCGTATGCCGCCGCGTTGGCGTCGTTTTCGATATAAAACGGTTTTCCGGTGCGTTCCTCAAATATCTTCTTCATCGGAACGTTATAAAAGCCCAAATTATTGGCATAGCACACGACACCGTTTACCGGGTCAATGGCTCCGGGCGAGCCCACGCCTATCGAATCTATGTTATCCATAGTTATTCCGGCATTTTTGCAGGCGGTTTCCGCCGCCTTAATCATATCATCCACTATCTCCTCGGCAGGCCGGGGCGTATTTGTCTTTATTTTCCCGGCGGCAATGATTTTTTTGTCGTTATCCACGACAGCCGCCACGATATTTGTTCCTCCGAGATCGATTCCAAGCTTATACATTTTATGCACTCCTATAATTTTATTCAAACGG
>USHL01000214.1 GCA_900554525.1 uncultured Oscillospiraceae bacterium
CTGGGACTCTTTAAATGTCTGACCCTTGCAGAATATATAGAAATTTTGGAGGACTGCATAAGAGTGCTTCCGAAAACCGTCGTAATACACAGGCTCACAGGCGACGGCGAAAAATCAGGACTTATAGCGCCGATGTGGAGCGCCGACAAAAAACGCGTGCTGAACGCAATAAACGCCGCCTTTGAAAGAGACGGCGTCGTTCAGGGCTCATTATTCAAAATATGATTTATATTCAATTCTATATTTGCTGCCGGGAAACAGGTATTTATGCAGCTCTATAAAATAGTCGTCGGTCATGCTTGCAATATAGTCTGCCACAATTTGGTTCGGTTCTACGTTCGGATAATCCGAATCATAGTATCTTGTCTGTTCCGCAATAAAATTCAAATGATGCTTATATATCACCGATTCGGTATTTCCTGACCTTAAATCATCAAGCAGCCGATAATAAATATTTTTGAACATCGGACGTATCAGTTCCTCATACTGGGTATTTACCGCCTCATTTTTATATATTACACGGTAATTTTCCTGCTTTGCGGTTTTAAGGTCCTCATATACCTCGCGGCTCAGCAGTATGTAATCCCTGCCATAGCTGTTTTCTATTATGTCAACCGTAATATTATTGATTATCGCAGCGTTTTCCGTGCCTATCCGCTCGGTCGCAAAACGATAGTTCTCGCCGATTATCTTTGCGCGCCGCGCGTCCTGACGGTCCTTTCCGAGATACGCAATCATATCGCATATACGCACTACGCAAGCTTCGAGCGTAGACGGCACCAGCTGTTTCACCGCGCTTTCTCCCCCGGTACAGCAGGCCTCGGTCTCGGCGTCAAAGCTTTCAAAATCCTTTCCGCGTTCAGGCCGGTACTCACGCTGCTCGAATTCTCCGTTATGGCAGAGTATTCCGTCCAGAGTCTGCAAGGTAATATTACGCGCAAAAAGCTTATCAAGCACCCTGACGCTGTGTACATTATGACTGAAATGCCGCCCGGTCTCATTATATAAAAGCTCATCCAAAAAACGCTCTCCGGCGTGACCGAACGGCGTATGCCCTATATCATGTCCGAGCGCGATAGCCTCTATCAAATCGAGATTCAGCCCGAGAACCGAGCCGATATTCCGCGCAATGCGCGAAACCAGCTGTACATGCAGTGCCCGCCGCGTTATGTCGTCGTTATTGTAGAATGAAAAAACCTGTGTTTTATCGGCATAGCGGTTATAAAACGGAATATGCAGAATCTTTTCCGTATCCCGCACAAACGGAGGACGCCAAAGGTTCGGCTTATCCCTTTCATTATCTCTTCTGACCGCATCTGAATCCTCAAAACGGTAAGGATTTTTGATCCCGCCTCGGCGGTCCGACTCTATCTTTTCAAGCAGCTCGGGGCTCAGCTTCTGATATGTAAGCATAGACTTCTCCTTTTTCATCATCATCTCTATAATACCATATTTCCGATAAATAGTACAAGCCGTGAAATCAAAAAATTTCACGGCTCTTCTTTCCTTGCTTTACGATGAACTAATCTGCCGAATTTACTCCTCTGTCCCTGAAAAGCAAGGAGATGCACCAGATGCCGGCCAAAGCTATAACGGTGTATATTATTCGGCTGACGATAGCTGTTGCACTGCCGAAGGCCCAGGCCACGAGATCAAACTCGAACAAACCGACAAGGCCCCAGTTTAAAGCGCCGATAATTACAAGTATGAGACATATTTTATCAAACATAATATCACTCCTTTTCGGCATTAATAGTTTGTACAAATGCTGTGCGATTATACAAAAAAAGAAGACCCGAACGGGTCTTCTTTATCGACACGAAGTCTTATTTCATGCTGTTTTCGTAAGACTCGATCATCTTTTTGACCATCTGGCCGCCGATAGAACCGGCCTGCTTAGAGGTAAGGTCACCGTTGTAACCCTGCTTTAAGTTGACGCCAACCTCGTTGGCAGCCTCCATCTTAAAACGGTTGAGAGCTTCGCGAGCCTCAGGTACTACGTTCTTGTTAGACATGATTCTTTTCTCTCCTAAATTATTTCTTGCGTTTGCATTACTATTGTGCGCCGCGGTATGATTATTATTAAAGGTAATTTTTTCAGAATTAAAAAAATAAAAGCAGGAAAAGCTCCTGCTTTCATTATAATATGTATTTTATTTTAAAATTTTCAATTTGCCGAGCAGCGGAACTTCCTTTGCCTTACCCTGCGCCGCATTTATGATTCCGATAATAACAAGGAAAAGAAGAAAAATTCCGATTATCACAAACACAATTGTGAAAATCACACTGATTATGCTGACAAGCACATACGGAAAGCTTATTCCGCCAGTAAGATTAGCCACGAAATGCGCTGGCATAAACGCCGTCTTCAGAGCGCCGAAAATAAGTGAAAAAATTGTACTCACAATGCCCAGCGCCGCCTCTGCTATGAAAAGCACTATGCCCTGATTTGCGTGAAAACGAGCGAACTTAGACTTTGGCGCACCGAGTATGGGAACTAAAAAAAGTATACCTATATATGCTAAAATAGCATATACCTTGTTTTGTGAAATATCGTTCGGATCATATTCGGAAGTACTGTCGGGCGTATCAGTAATTCCCGCCAGCTTTGCGCTGAAATCCTTCTTGCCCGCATTAGGCTGATAATAATTATTATATGTATTCTGCTGTGCTCCGTCCAGCGGTGCCGAATAAGCCTGCTGCTCACTGTTCTGCGGCTGTGCGCTTGCCTGCGGCTGAGACGAATACTGCGGTGCCGAACCGTTTGCCTGTGATGCACCCGCTGCCGCCGGTTCCTTAGTCTCGGCATTCACCACTGCCCCGCAGGAAGGGCAAAAATTAGTGCCTTCTTTAAGCTCTGTTCCGCAATTACTGCAAAATGCCATTGAAATTTCCCCTTTACATATTATTTTATAATTAGATTGTATCATTTTCAATATAAAAATTCAAGAGGAAAGTTCAATAAATATTACTGCGGCAATACAGTAACCGCTTTATAAAAAATTTCGAAGTAAATCCAATCTCCACGCCGGCGTATATAAATAATCTTAAAACTAATGAAAACAGGCCTTTATAAGTCAAATAAAAAAAGAGCCCGGAGCCCATTCGGC
>USHL01000215.1 GCA_900554525.1 uncultured Oscillospiraceae bacterium
GTTTATGTGGAACAAGGCTACAAAAGTAAGGCGCACTGTGGATGCAGCATCACATATTTACCGTTGGAGGGATTGGTTATGGTAATTTCTGTTGGTATTGATGTCTCGAAGGATAAGCACGATTGTTTTATCCAAAGTTCAGATGGAGAAGTCCTGGCGGATGTTTTCACGATTCCCAATAATATGGATGGATTCAACATACTGCCGGAGAATATCCGGGGTTGTGCTGCATCTCAGGACAAAATAAAAGTAGGGCTTGAGGCGACCGGGCATTACAGCTACAACCTTCTCGGGTTTCTTCTTGACAACGGTCTGGCCACCTTACTTAAAGTATTTTACAGCTGATTCAAACATTTTAATATCGTAGTTTCCGGGAACGTTTTTATAAAGCCCGCTGCCACAGCGCTCAGAATGGCCCATTTTTCCGAATACTCTGCCGTCGGGTGAGGTGATGGCCTCTATCGCATACATCGAATCGTTAGGGTTAAAATGTACATCGCTTGTTGCGTTGCCGTCCATATCTACATACTGTGTGGCGATTTGACCGTTTTCGGCAAGCTTACGGATAAGCGATTCGTCGGCAATGAAGCGGCCTTCGCCGTGTGAAATCGGAACGCTGTATATTTCGCCGACCTCGGTTGCCGCAAGCCATGGAGATTTGTTGGAGGCTATGCGCGTTCTGACAATACGTGACTGATGGCGCGCTATGGTGTTGTAGGTAAGCGTCGGACAGCTTTCGTCGGTATCGATTATCTTGCCGTAGGGAACAAGACCAAGCTTGATCAGCGCCTGAAAACCGTTGCAGATACCGCACATGAGTCCGTCGCGGCGTTCGAGCAGGTTCGCTACCTCTTCCTTTACGGAAGCGTTGCGGAAGAAAGCGGTTATAAATTTACCGCTGCCGTCGGGCTCGTCGCCTCCCGAGAATCCGCCGGGGATAAATACCATCTGTGCGGCTTTGAGCTTTTGGGAAAAGCTTTCGACGCTGGCAGAGATGCCGTCGGCAGTCATATTATTAATTACGAATATTTCCGGCTCTGCGCCTGCGTCGCACATGGCTTTTGCACTGTCGTATTCACAGTTGGTGCCGGGGAATACCGGAATAAGCACCTTGGGAACCGCGCATTTTACTGCGGGGGCAGCGCGCTTTTCGGCGTTGAAGCTGAAGTTCTCCATAGCTGTCTTTCGGTCTTTTATATTGCAGCGATATACGCTTTCAAGCTTGCTTTCATAAATATTCAAAAGCTCCGAAAGCGGTATACTTTCTTCTCTGAGAGAAATAGTTTCGCCATCGGTTACCGTTCCTATCGGCAGAGCGTCCGGTATATCCTCGGTTACCTCAAGAATAAAGCCGCCGTAGCAGTAGTTGAATATGCCCTGACAGCACAAATTATCATCATACTTAAACCCGAGCGAGTTTCCGAAGCACATTTTCATAACCGCCTCGGCTATGCCTCCCAGCCCCGGAGTATAACAGGCAACTGCCTTTCCGGAGCGCATAAGATCGGTTACGCGATCAAATACCTTTAAGAGTGAGTCTGTTCTTGGCAGACCGTTTTTATCGTAAACAGGGCAGAGCATAACCACTTTATTACCGGCTTTTTTAAATTCCGGCGAGACGATGTGCTGTGTTTTGGAGGTGGTGACGGCAAATGAGACAAGAGTAGGCGGCACATCTAAATCTTCAAACGAGCCGCTCATCGAATCCTTTCCCCCGATAGCTCCGATGCCAAGTTCAAGCTGTGCTTTAAATGCACCGAGCAGCGCAGCAAGCGGTTTTCCCCAGCGCTTGCCGTCGGTTCTGAGGCGTTCGAAATATTCCTGGAAAGTAAGGTAGACGTCCTTGAATTCTGCGCCGGCGGCGATAAGCTTGCAGACAGATTCGACAACCGCAAGATATGCGCCGTGATAAGGACTTTGCTCGGTTATAAAGGGATTATAGCCCCAGGCCATAAGCGAGCAGTCGTCGGTGTGTTTCTTTTCCACGGAAATTTTCTGCACCATTGCCTGTATAGGCGTCAGCTGATTTTTGCCGCCGAAAGGCATAAGAACAGTACCGGCCCCGATAGTAGAGTCAAACTGCTCGGAAAGTCCGCGCTTGGAGCAGATATTCAGGTCGTCTGCCAACGCTTTATATGTTTCCGCAAAGCCGCCGGTGATTACCTTTGCTATCTCACCGGGCTTTTCGGGGGTAACTGTGACGTGTTTTTCCGCACCGTTGGAATTTAAAAACTCACGGCTGATATTTACTATCGTTTTGCCGTTCCAGTTCATTATAAGCCGCGGCTCTGCTTTTATCTCGGCTACCACGCAGGCCTGAAGATTTTCAGAGGCGGCCAGCGAGAGGAATTTATCTATGTTTTCTCTTTCGATAACGACCGCCATGCGCTCCTGCGATTCGCTTATTGCAAGCTCGGTGCCGTCCAGACCTTCATACTTTTTCGGAACTGCGTTAAGGTCTATTTCCAGACCGTCCGCAAGCTCGCCGATAGCTACCGAAACGCCGCCCGCACCGAAGTCGTTGCAGCGTTTTATCATGCGGCAGACCTGCGGATTGCGGAACAGTCTTTGCAGCTTGCGTTCTTCGGGAGCATTTCCTTTTTGAACTTCCGCGCCGCAGGATTCAAGCGACTGCAGCGTATGAGATTTTGAAGAGCCGGTAGCTCCTCCGCAGCCGTCGCGGCCGGTGCTGCCGCCTAAAAGAATTACAACATCACCCGGAGCCGGACATTCGCGCCGCACATTTTCTGCAGGAGCTGCGGCGATGACTGCGCCGATTTCCATACGTTTTGCAGCGTAGCCGTCATGATAAATTTCGTCTACAATACCTGTTGCAAGGCCTATCTGATTGCCGTAGGAGGAATATCCGTCGGCGGCGGTGGTGACAAGCTTTCTCTGCGGAAGCTTGCCGGGCATGGTTTCCGCCACGCTTTTAAGCGGATTCGCTGCGCCGGTAACGCGCATAGCGCCGTAGACATAGGAACGCCCGGAAAGCGGGTCGCGGATAGCTCCGCCTATGCAGGTCGCAGCACCGCCGAACGGCTCTATTTCGGTCGGGTGATTATGGGTTTCGTTTTTGAAGAGAAGGAGCCAC
>USHL01000216.1 GCA_900554525.1 uncultured Oscillospiraceae bacterium
TCTGTACAATAAGCGAAGCTCATAAATCGCTCGACGAGCTGCGCCGCAGTATTGCAAAAACCTCCGATGATTTTATTAACGAGGTCAATTCACTGATAGCCTCGCTCGACCGCACACGCGAAGAGGTCGCAGCCAACATCTCTGCCGGCAATGAAAAAAAACTCGCCTTTGATGAAATCTATAAAAGCCTTGTAAAATGAAAGAATACACTGTAAATACCAATGAACTTAAAGCGCTTTGTCCGAAGCTCAGAGCAGGCGACAGGGTACTGCTCAGCGGGACGGTATATACCTCACGCGACGCAGCGCACAAACGCATTTTCGAACACTTAGAGAAAAAGCAGGAACTGCCGTATCGGCTGGACGGAGCGGTCATTTATTACGCCGGGCCCACGCCCACCCCTGAAGGCATGGTAATCGGAAGCTGCGGGCCGACTACCTCAGGTCGTATGGACCCATACACACCGAGGCTTCTTGACTTAGGCGTTGCCGCAACAATAGGCAAAGGCGACCGCAGCCAAGAAGTAGCAGACGCCATAGTCCGCAATCAATCGGTTTATCTCTGCGCCATCGGCGGCGCAGGGGCGCTTGCCGCATTAAGCATTACCGATTGTGAAGTCATCGCCTTTGAGGATCTCGGCTGTGAATCGGTCAAAAGGCTTGAATTCAAGGATTTTCCTCTCATTGTAGGTATCGACTGCCGCGGCGGAAATATCTTTAAGCAATGAAACAGACCCCGCTGAAAATATCAGCGGGGTTCACTTTTACATTACAGGGATCAGAATCATTTTACCCTCCGGCAGGCACTCCTCTTCCAGCTCGTTTATTTTCATAATCTCATCGACACTGGCGTTATACTGCTTGGCGATATCCCAAACACATTCTCCGTCTCCCGAAAAATAAATTGTCATAGCGCCTTTTCTGCTGCGCTCTGCCGGCTTATTCTCATCGATAACAATATCCGTTATAAGCGGAATGTCGCGTTTTTCATAAATAGCCGCATTAATGCCGAGATCTATTCTGATTTCGATATTATTCGGGCCGATAATCGTATATCCGGCTGAAACCACTTCTATTTCAGGGCTGCATTCAAGAATATCCATGTTATTTTTAAGAGCATATTTATATTCGAATTCTATCGGTTTTTCGTAATATGAAACATTTCCGTCATTGTCACAGGCTATGATGCCTACGATTACCGTTCCGGTAATTATCATATTTCCGTTTTCAAATTTAACCGACTCCGACTGCATATCGCACCAGATATCAAGCACCGAGCTTATCTGGTCTTCTATATCGATATTCTTTTTGCAGTGATAGGTCTCGGATATATTATCGGCGATTTTTTCAAAGCATATTTTATTTCTCGTTATTTCCGCCTGATACTTGCGTGAAAAGGCGTCAAGCAGCACGGCGATGTCGTTTCCGCAAAAGGCTCTGCAGCACAAAAGCAGTTTTGCCGTCAACGCCAGACTCTTTATATCCCCGTCTGTTGTGCGCGGTTTTATTTCGAGAAAAGCGATGCTCGAATTAGTCTCACACTCGCAGGAATCGTTCACACCCTCCATATCTATTATCTGGCTGAACGGAATCACGGTTTTGATAAGCTGAGGCGCATTTCCGCCGTTTTCAGGGCAGTAAAGCACCATAACCGACATTTCGCCCTTGACAACTATTTTGTCATTGATTATTTTGCTTTCCTTTACACAGGGGCGCGCGTCGTAACGTAGTATGCGCTGCACCGGCGGCTGACCCTGTCCCAGCTGTATTTCTTCTTCGACCATCAGATATTTTTCCGAATAGCCCATAGGCACCGTAGCGGGCGCTATTCCCCTGCGCTGTTCCACATTTGCATCGTCGATATCCGATATTATATCGGTGCATCTGCGCCTGAAAACCTTAACATGTATGGCGGCCGCTCCGTGTATATCGATTTTTCGTCCGGTAACCGCGCGGCAGTTTATGTATTCGCATTTAGAGCGGCAGGAAAGATTAGCGCCGGAACATTCCTCTGAAAGCTCAAGATTTTTGCTGAACGGATACTGATATTCATATGAGCAAAGATTTCCGTCCTGGTCGGCGTAAAGCACCGTTATGCAGACATAGCCGTCTATCGTTATATTTTTGCCGTTTATACCCTTTGCGGAAATTCTCGAAACGGCGCGGCATTTGAATATCCTGGAAATATCGGGGCAGTAATCCGGAAGGGAGAAATCAACGTCTATCGGCTGTTCGGCGGTTTCATTAAATATAACTTCATTTGCATAAACGCTTGTTTTAAGACATTTCTGTTCCATATTTTATTCCTCTCTTTATGCGTTGTTATTAAATGATATTCCGGATCCTTTAAATATATGCAAAAAATCCCGACTAACAGTCGGGATTTTCAGATTCACTCAAGCTCGAACGCTCCGGTATACAGCTGATAATACTTCCCCTTTTCCTCAATAAGCTTTTTATGACTTCCGCGTTCTATTATTCTGCCGTGTTCAAGCACCATAATAACATCCGAATTTTGAACAGTGGAAAGCCTGTGAGCAATAACGAATACCGTCCTGCCCTGCATAAGACTGTCCATACCTTTTTGGACAATCGCCTCGGTGCGTGTGTCGATAGATGAAGTCGCCTCATCAAGTATCATAACCGGCGGGTCCGCAACTGCGGCGCGCGCTATCGAAATGAGCTGACGCTGGCCCTGTGAAAGACCGCTTCCGTCGCCGCTCAGTAAAGTATTATAACCGTTCGGCAGCCTTTCTATAAAATCATGAGCATTTGCAAGCTTCGCCGCGGCGATACATTCCTCATCTGTGGCGTCGAGCCGACCGTAGCGTATATTTTCCATAACCGTGCCGCTAAAAAGATTGACATCCTGAAGGACTATACCAAGGCTTCTCCGCAGATCCGCCTTTTTGATTTTATTGATATTTATTCCGTCATAGCGTATTTTGCCGTCGTCAATATCATAAAACCTGTTTATAAGGTTAGTTATCGTGGTTTTACCCGCGCCTGTCGCTCCGACAAAGGCTATTTTCTGACCCGGCTCGGCACAAATATCAATCTTATGCAGCACCATTTTATCAGGAACATATCCGAAA
>USHL01000217.1 GCA_900554525.1 uncultured Oscillospiraceae bacterium
ACCAAGCTCGGCGCACCGACCGGCTTTAAGGTTACGGTCAAAAGCGTTAAAATATCGGCCGGTGCCGGCTTCATAGTAGTGCTGACCGGCGACATTATGACAATGCCCGGACTTCCCAAAACACCTGCGGCGGAACGCATAGACGTGGATGAAAACGGAAAAATTTCCGGCTTGTTCTAAAATCAAAACCCCGTGAAAAAATTCACGGGGTTTTATTATATAAAAATCTTTTCAGCGCCGCTACCGGCAAGCCGACCACATTAAAATAATCGCCCTTAATTTCCTTGACAAACAATGTGCCAGAGCCCTGAATACCGTATCCTCCGGCTTTGTCATAAGGCTCGGAGGTATCGGCATATGCTTCTATATCCGCGTCGCGCAAATCATAAAAGGTAACCTCAGTCACAGATGAAAAGGAACGGCAGATGCCTTTTTCGCAAACAGCGCAGCCGGTTACGACTTTATGGGTACTTCCCGAAAGCAGCCTCAGCATTCTGACAGCATCCTCTCTGTCTCTCGGCTTGCCTAAAACGATACCGTCAGCAAATACCATAGTATCCGCGCCGATTACGGTGTCATCCGGGTATTTCGCCGCAATATCCCCGGCCTTTAAGCAGGCTAAATATTCCGGACGCTTTTCAGCGGGAATATTCTCCGGTACCGTTTCTTCACATTCAGAAGGAAGTATCTCAAATTTTTCAACCGCTAATTTCAAAAGCTCCCTGCGGCGCGGAGAAGCAGAAGCTAAAATATACATCCACAAAGCCTCCGTCAGATTCCGGCCATAAAGCTCGGAAAGGCAGATGAATTTATAAGCTCAACATGCTTATTATACTCGGCTATTGCAAAACGCACATGCACACTTAATGAAACCAAAAAATACGGCATTACATATAAAAGCGGGAATACCAGTACCGAAAGCAAAAACCAGCCGAAAAAGCTGAAAAACAGATAAATAAAATCAAGCATTGTCTTTCTTGAAAGCATACAAGACATATGCACGGCTTCTCCGACATCCATATTTTCATCTGCTATTACAAGAAACGGAGCAAAATAATACCGCAGCATTATAAAAAAAAGCAGGACAGAAGCAACCGTCTTGAGAAATACCGAAAGATAGAAAAGATTTGAAGTCCACAACGGAGTAGGCATGTCAAGCAGATCATAGATATGAACACTCGAAAAAATATCAACAATAATTGCCGGAAGAAACAGCAAAAGACCGAAACCAACCACCCGCAGCAGTAATGCAACGATAAGTCTCAGCGCCCGGCGATACTCCTTTAGGCTTGCAAAATAGGAAAAAATCAACACCGGGCTGTCCTCCGCCTCAAAAATAAAGCGCCAGATAAATCTCAACAGACCGAGTCCTAACGGTGCCATTATAAAAACCGCCAGCAGTCCCAGAATAATATAACCCACCGTATCACTGAACACTACAGCGGCAAAACCGGCGGCATTAGTGCATATAAAATAGGTGAACAGCGCCGCGGTACAGGCAATAATTATTTTAAGCCAATTATTTTTTAGTGTGGTTTTAGCAGTCAGCTTCACCACTGAAGTTCCGGCGGTCATCGGCATTACTCCTTACATATTTATATTAATATTATATCATTCAAATTTGAAAATTCAACCGCAAAAGTATTAAAGAACCGTTAATTTGGCATAATTGGACATCAGCTTTTTAGTACCGCAAGAATCAAACGCAATCTCAAGCATCGAGTCCCCGCCCATCGGAGTAACCGATATTATCATACCCTCGCCGAAGGTCTTATGGCTCACACGCTGTCCAACTGAATATAATGAAGCGGTTTCCGCAGATGCAAAAGAAACCGAATGTTTACGTGCGGAATACAACATCGACTGTCCTTTTGCATAAGAACGGGCCGACGCACCATGATCTGAAAGACTGTCGGAAGAATGTGAAAATCTCTGCATACCGCTGTATTCACAAAGCTCCTGCGGAATTTCCTTTAAAAATCTTGAAGGCATATTTCGGTTGGTCGAGCCGAAAATCAAGCGTGTATAAGCATTGGTTATCGTAAGCTGCTGCTTTGCACGTGTAATCGCCACATATGCAAGCCGGCGTTCCTCCTCAATATCTTCGGCAGTACCGTAAACAGACTGATTTCCCGGGAAAATTCCCTCTTCCATTCCGATAAGGAAAACATTACCGAATTCAAGGCCCTTAGCTGAATGGATAGTCATAAGCACCACCCTGTCGTCGCTTAAATCCATCATATCGATATCGCTCACTAGAGCAATCTGCTCGAGAAAATCCGAAAGCGAGGGTTCATTGTTTTCCAGCTCATACTGCGCAATAGTAGACGCAAATTCATTTACGTTGTCAAGTCTGTCCTGCGCCTCATCGCCTTCGGCAATCAGAGCGTCGCGGTAACCTGTTTTAACAAGCATTTCTTCATAAAGCTCCGAAATCGAAAGCTCCTGAGAAAGCTCAGTAAGCTCTTCTATGATATTGCAAAACTGCCTGAGCTTTACCGCCGCTCTTGAAAGCGCCGCATATTCATCAGCAGATTTAATTACATCAAAGAGCGGCACGCCGAGCTCTAGCGCTATCTGCGCAGCATTGTTTACCGTGGTATCTCCGATGCTGCGCTTCGGCTCGTTGATTATGCGCCTAAGCCGCAGATCGTCGCTGTTGTTATTGATAAGCTGCAAATAAGCTATAACGTCTCTTATTTCCTTGCGGTCGAAAAAACGCAGTCCGCCGACTACTTTATAAGCAATACCGCTTCGGGCAAAAACGTTTTCCAACGCGTTCGACTGAGCGTTCATACGGTAAAGCACCGCATGGTCGGAAAACTTGGCGCCGCCGCGCACATTTTCAAGTATGGTGTCGGCGACAAATCTTGCTTCATCACGTTCGTCATCTGCGGTATAAACGCATATTTTTACTCCGTCGCCGTTTTCGGTCCACAGCGTCTTTCCTTTTCTGCCGCGGTTATTCTTTATAACCGCATTCGCGGCATTCAATATGTTGGACGTCGAGCGGTAATTCTGTTCGAGCCTTATTACTTTGGCGTTTCTGTATTCATCTTCAAAATTCAGTATATTTTCTATCGTG
>USHL01000218.1 GCA_900554525.1 uncultured Oscillospiraceae bacterium
GTTTATGATTTCGGAAAAACCTATCAGATATATCATTATCTGTATCTTATGCAGCGCTTTAATTTGGGTACTGCGGGTGCGCCTTACGATATATATATGATTTCCGACTTACAGAAGGGAATTGTTCCCGATTATAAGGTTAACATAGTGCTTTCGCCGTTCCAGCTCGATGATGCCGACAGAAAGGCGCTTAACGAAAACCTTAAGCGGGATAACAAAACGGTAATATGGATATTTGCTCCCGGTATTTCAGACGGAAATCAGAATAATATCGATTATGTTTCAGCGCTTACCGGATTTAAGCTTGAAATGCAAAAGGAAATCTGCGCGCTCAACGTTACGATTTCGGATACCGAAAGCCCGTATACTGAAGGCATTAACTGTATTTCCTACGGTAATAATGAAGTGGGCGTAGGGCCGTATATTAAGGTTGCCGATGACAGCGCGAATGCGCTCGGCTATCTTAACGGCGGCAGTGATGTAGGTCTTGCGGTAAAGGATATGGGAAGCTGGACATCGATTTATTCTTCAGCGCCGAATATCCCAAACAGGCTTATAAGCAATATATTAAAAGAATCTGGGGGACATATTTACTCCACAAACAGCGATGATATAGTTTTTGCGAATAACCATTATGTTACAATACATAGTGCATTTGCAGGCAAACGGACCATTTCATTGCCTGAAAAAGTCTCGGTTTACGATGTTTACGCCGATAAGTTTGTCTCGATGAATACCGATAAAATTGAAATCGAGCTTAAAGACGGAGAAACCAGAATGTATCGTCTGATGTCTCCGAATAAGTATTCTGTGCTTGTACACAGCAATTCGGGCGGAAGTATTTCACCGTTTGGCATTACAGAGGTTTCTCCCGGGGCTGCACTTGATATAACAGTAAAGGCTGACAGCGGATATTATGTTGAAAAGCTGCTTATAAACGGTGAAACAGCCGACGTGCAAAAAGAGAATATTCATCTTTCGGATATTCGCGGCAATGTTACGGTCGAGGCTGTATTCGCAAAGCTTAAAACAGCAAAACCCCCTGTTGAGGAAGAAATTCCTCCTCCGGAGGAGGAAGGCAGCACAGATATAACTTATGAAAATGTTGTCCGGGGGGATGAACCGGAGCAGGAACAAACAGAAGAAAGCAGCGGCAAGGTAAAGAAATACAAAAAGGTTATTGTAACCTATCCCGAAGGATTGCCGGTGTGGGCGATAGTTCTGATAGCGGCAGGCGGAGTACTGCTGGCAGGCGGAGGAGTATTCTTTGTGATACTTTTAAGGCGCAAAAAGAAAAAAACGCAGCAGTGATTGCTCAGAAGACACGGCGATTTCAGCCGCGCTGACAGAAAAAACGCCGCTTATTCAAAAGCGGCAGAAACGGAGATTTTCAATGAATAATACAGTAAAGAAATTAAGTATTTTATTGGCGGCTTTTATGTTGATTTCAGTTGCCGGCTGTGCCAAAGAGCCTACCACCGAGATAATTTCATATTATGAGAGCGTTCCTGAGGGGGTTTCCGACAGCCAAGGCTCTTCGTCAGATATTGAAAGTACAGACTCAGCCGATTCTAATGTCGGTTCGTCAAAACAGCAGCAAACGGGAGGTTCCTCGCAGAACAAGCCTTCCGATAGAGAGGAAAAAAAGCTCAAGGGAAAGCTTGAGCTGCAGGCGTTTTCCAATGGCTCGGATGATGCAAAGGGAATAGAAAGCGTTGTCGAAAGCTTTGAAAAGGCAAATCCGGATTTAGATGTTACGCTGCGTATCGGTGTAAATGTTCATTCACAGCTGCTTACCCGCTGGATGAGCGGCAACCCTACCGATTTTGTTTGGCTTAACGGAGCGGGATTCCCTACTGATACGATAGAAGCGTCGGGCGGTTTTTACGATCTTTCCTCCTGGATAAAGACCGCAAAGGTTTATGGCTCTGATGAGCTTATAAAGGATAGACTTCAGGATGACGTACTTGTTTATAACGGTAAAAAGCTCAATAAAATGCCTATATCCAGCGGTGCTTACGGGCTTTGGTATGACGCTAATTATTTTTCTCAGAATAATCTTTCCGCACCGCAGAACTATGAAGATTTAAAGGCTTTTACCGCCGTTGCCAAATCAAAGGGTAAATCGTCGCTTTGCTATCCGGGAGTTTATTCGGGATATCTCGTAATGGGTATGGTAGTCCCCGCCATCGCGGCATACGGCGATCAGGAATGGTTTGACAAGGTGACCGGCGCCACCGATCCTGCTGCCTTTACCGATAAACGTATGAAGGAAATCCTTACCAGGCTTTATGATCTGGCAAAGGACGGCGCTTTTATGAATGGTACGGTTCAACTTAATCATATTGAATCGCAGATGGAATGGCTTAACAGAAAATCACTGCTAATTCCGAATGGCATATGGTTGGAAAATGAAATGGCGGACGATACTCCCGCAAACTTCAGAATGAAGTTTGCAGCAACCTCTCTGGCCACAAAATCACAGGGTAATCATATCGTTATGTATACAGGTACGGTTGCAGTTGCCGACAAAGGTAAAAATCGTGATAATGCGCTTGAATTTTTGCGTTTCCTTTACACTGATGAATCACAAAAGGTAATGTGCGAGACCGAAGGCAGTATACCGGCTATAAAAACTGATCGCTCAAGTTATAAATATTCTGATATTGCCAAAGAAACTATTGATTACATAACCGGATCTTCAGTAAAACGTGTTACTTTAAAGAATTCATGGGGCACTGTGGATGCAGAATTTAATAATGTGGTTAACTCAATTGTTCTCGGCGAAATTACTCCGGATAAGGCGTGTGAGAGACTTGCCGCCGCTTGCAAGACTAAAATAGCGGAATCAAAATAATTGCGGGGAGATATCAATGAGCAAAGCTGAAAATAAAATAAGGCGGGAGACACCGATGGTTTCCCGCCTTACCCCCGGCAAGATAAGGTTTATGCTTATCTTCGCGCTGCCGACTTTTTTGCTTTACTTCTGGCTTTATATTTATCCGATGTTTTCATCTGTTGCTACAAGTTTTACAAGTTGGAACGGTTTTGATGCAGAAAAACAGGCAGTAGGTTTTCTGAATTA
>USHL01000219.1 GCA_900554525.1 uncultured Oscillospiraceae bacterium
CTTTCCCTAAGGTCACCCTCGGCGGCCGTTAGCCGCTATCCTGCCCTGCGGGGCTCGGACTTTCCTCAGGCATTTCTGCCCGCAACCGTCTGGCCGGCTCAGCTTAATTTTATCATATTTCACCTTTTGTGTCAAAATTATTTTTTCAGAATAATATATAATGTTTGGAGGGTGATTTATGGATAATTTTAAAAATAAATATTTTTTGGCCGCAAACTCCTGCGAGGGTTTTTATTCCGCTTTCAAAGACTGCTACCGTCCTGACGGAGAATGGCGCGTCTTCATAATCAAGGGAGGTCCTGGAACGGGCAAATCCTCGTTTATGAAATATTTCGCCTTGAAAGCCGCCGAAAAAGGGTTTGAACCGGTGCTCTGCCCCTGCTCTTCCGACCCTAATTCGCTCGACGCGGTGATACTTAACGAAAAAAAACTGGTTATAATGGACGGCACTTCGCCGCATACGGTCGATCCGTCATATCCCGGCGTATGCGAGACCATACTTAATTTCGGTGATTTCTGGGCAGACGGGCATTTCAAAAAGCACAGCCGTGAAATCGTAGAAACGACAGTTTTGAACAGGGCACTGCATAAAACCGCCGCAAGGTATCTGCAGGCTGCCGGCAAGCTTATGGCAGACAACTATAAAACCGCACTTGCCTGCACCGATACCGATAAATGCGAAAATTATGCTTACAAGCTCTGCCGCAGATATATACCGCAGAAGGCCGGAAAAGGCTTTGAATGGGTACGCTTTATTGAGGGTGTAACACCTCTCGGAATAGTTTCATATGCCGATACTTTACTCAGCGCCGTATCCGATACAGTCATTATAAGCGACGAATACGGCAGCGCCTCGAATATTATTATGAGCCGTATACGCGAGTACGCCGTCTCACATGGCTATGAGATAATTACCCTTAAAAACCCGTTCCTGCCGTCTGAGATAACAGACCATATTATTATACCTGAGCTTTCGGTAGCCTTTGCCACCGAAAACGCGTATGTGCACTTTAAAGCCGATACAAGACGAATACATGCACGCCGCTTTGTTTCATCGCAAAAGCTTCACCTTAGCCGTGAACGGATGAAATTCAACAAAAAAGCCTTCCGTCAGCTTATGCTTGCCGCCGCAGATACCCTGAAGCGCGCCAAGTCTGTACACGACAGGCTGGAAAGCTTTTATATATCCGCTATGGATTTCGAAATGCTCACAAAATTTGCCCAAAAATTCACAGATGAGCAGCTCGGATAAGCACAGCCTGCTGAATTTATTTTCAGCAGGCATTTACTTTTTCTGCGGTATCTGATATACTTATCTGCAAAAGGGAGTGAAGACTCATGAAAACCGCAATAATCACCGGAGCATCTTCCGGTCTCGGAAAGGAATATGCCGCTGCTGTCAGCCGTATACGAACCGACATTGAGGAAATCTGGCTGATTGCACGCCGTGAGGACAAGCTGTCGGAAACCGCCGCAGAGCTTGACTGCAAAACCCGTATACTGCCGCTTGATATAACTTCGGACGATAGCCTCAATCAGTATAAAAGCCTGTTAAAGCAGGAAAATCCCGAAGTAGCCCTGCTTATAAACAACGCAGGCTTCGGCCGGCTCGGACGCTTCGACAAGCTCAGCGCCGCAGAAAACGCCGGTATGGTGCGGCTGAACTGTGAAGCGCTTACCGCCGTAACTTCAATCACGCTGCCGTTTATGAAGCGCGGCGCGGAAATAATCAACAGCTGCTCCATAGCCGCTTTCGCTCCGAATACCAGAATGGCGGTATATTCTTCTACAAAAGCATATGTCCTGAGTCTTTCAAAGGCTCTGCATTCCGAGCTTAAGCCGCTCGGAATAAACGTACTGGCGGTGTGTCCCGGTCCTATGGACACTGAATTTCTTCCTACCGCCGGTATCGCTCCGGGCTCGAGCCGCACTTTTGATATGCTTCCGCGCGTAAAGCCCAAAGTAATGGCGGAAAAATCTCTTAAAGCATCAAAGCACAGAAAATCGGTTTATACAAATCTGCTTTTTTATAAATTTTACCGTGTTATAGCAAAGGTACTTCCGCATAGTATAGTAATGAAAATGTGCGGAGCTTTAAATTACACTTGATTTCATAGCGATATTGTGATATAGTTATCAGGTTAAAAGGGAGTAGTTATAACTCGTACAGTCAACACATCCCGTTTTACGGTGGCTGTACGGCCTTTACTGTTAAAGGAACAAGACTTTTAGCGCCGTTTTCGGCGCTGAGGGTCTTTATTTTTTGGAGGTTTAAAATATGATTTCAGCTGTCGGCTGGCCTATGTGGGCCTTGATAATTCTTTTTATCTGCGGGCTTATCCTTATAGTAAAGGGCGGAGATTTCTTTGTCGACGCCGCTACATGGATGGCTGAGGTTTCGGGCATTCCGCACTTCGTAATAGGCGCTACCGTAGTAAGCCTTGCCACTACGCTTCCCGAACTCATAGTTTCCTGTATCGGAGCAGTGCGCGGTTCAAACGCCATCGCCATAGGCAACGCGGTCGGCTCGGTCACTGCAAACACCGGACTTATAATGGCGATATCAGTAATCTGTATACCGGCTGTTGTCAAAAGAAGCCAGTATGCCGTTAAATCCCTTCTTCTGCTGGCCGCAACCGTTATTTTATATATTGCCTCATTTGCAAAAAACGGTTTTTCTCTTATAGGCGGCATATTGTTGCTTATAATCTTCATAATATCTATATATGAAAGCATAAAAAGTGCAAAAGCAGAATCGGCCGTATCCTCAAAAAAGCTATGCAGCAAAAAAGAAATACCGATAAACATATTTAAATTCGTCTTTGGCGCGGCGGGAATAGTTTTCGGCGCAGACTTCCTTGTAAGCTCAGCTACCGAAATCGCTGCCAAAAGCGGCGTATCTGAGGCTGTCATCTCAGCCACAATAGTCGCGGTCGGCACCTCACTGCCCGAGCTTGTTACCACAGTGACCGCTATTATCAAAAAACAGTCGTCGCTTTCGGTCGGCAACATAATAGGCGCAAATCTTATAGATA
>USHL01000220.1 GCA_900554525.1 uncultured Oscillospiraceae bacterium
GATAGTGGCCGAAAAAGCAGATGAACATAATGGCCGCTTCCCGGTCGGGGGTCATGAAGATAGAGAGAATGGACACCGCCACATAGACGATGAGTGCCTGTGTGGAACCGAATTCCACCACCATGGCCACCAGAATGAGGCCGGCCAGGGCGGGAAGGGCATAGGTGGCAAAGGGGAAGAGCCCTGTCATGAACATGAGCATGATGCAAAGCCCGGTAATCATACCACCCAGCGCAATTTTGGTGCTGCGTTTCATCGCGTATTGAGCCTTCCTTCGTTTCTTGTTGTTAACAGCAGGAGATCAGATCGCCGCCCATGCATTCGCAACAGGTATCCGCGCAGCAAAGTCCCGTACACATATCGCAGCCGCTGCATCCGCCGGCATTTCCGCCGTAAGTCCTGTACGGATTATATTGACGCCCGGCTTGTCTCTGAGCATTATTTACCGCGTTCTGATATTCCGGATTTGCAGGGTCCATTCTCGCGGCGGTGACAAAGCTTGTATACGCCTGATCAAACCATCCGCGCCGATAAAGTACGGTACCGTTGAGGAAATACCATTCAGCGTTTCTGGACTGAGGAGGGACACCGTCCAGCACCTCCTGAGCCTGCTCAAGTCTGCCCTGATTTATCATCTGGCGTACCTCAGGAAAAGCGGAAGCGGCATTTGCATTGTAGCTTCCCCCGCCTCCGGATTTTTGCTTTCCGCCGCGGCGCTGATTCATAATGGCGTCATAGGCCTCGTTGATCTCCTGCATTTTTTCTCCGGCTAAATCTGAAAGCGGATTATCTGCATAATTATCCGGATGATATTTTCTGGCCAATTCCCTGTATGCGGCTTTTATTTCTTCATCGGATGCATCCTTTGAGACACCGAGAACTGCATATGGATCTGTCATAAATTGAACTCCTTTTTAAACGTATCCTCTAAACCGAGATAAATTATATTGCCGAGTATGGTCTTATACTTTTTTATATCAAGCAGCTCAAAAGCCTTACCGGCCTCATTGGCGCAAAAATAAAGCTGCGGTACTATACGCTTTTTGGCATATTCTTTTGCTTCACCCTTAAGACCGTTCTTCAGAACATTATACGAACCCTTCTCGACATCCTCTTCAAGATCGCAGGCAGCATCAATAAGATAAATATACCTGCCTAAGCAATAACCCATACGTCCAAGCACGCGCTGCTGTGTCTGGTCTGAACTGCACAGCTTTAAAAGCTCAGACAGCGCCTTTGCGGTAGGGTCTGCCGCGCGGTCAAGCTCAGTGCAGCCTTCCTTTTCAAGCTTTGACTGCTCAGATATGAAATCGGCAATAAGCTTTTCAATCTGCGGATAAAGCCTTGCAGCCTTTTTATGAGCGCCGGAATACAACGGCTTTAAAAGCAGGAAGCCTAATTTTTTTATTCCCTTTTCATCGGCAATATTGTCGCACAGCTTGTAATACAGCATTATCATTGCTGCTGCCGACGGCATCTGAAGAGATTCACCGTTTTTACAGTAATTGCATTTTTTCAGCGGATTACAGACACAGCGCTTACGCTCTATAATATCGCAGCCATCCTGCAAAGACATATTGAGGAGTGCCAAAAAGGTAAAATCATAACTCAGTGTAAAGCGCGATAAAAAACCGTAATACTTGCCGAGAGAACGGCAAAGCGAGCAATATACCGCTTTATACATTTCATATTCCTTGACCTTAAGCTCCGGCTTCGCGATTCTAATATAACCGAACAAACGCCGCATCACCTCGTTATTCTACATTTTATACGCTGTATCGCCGAGATTGATGAATAATGTGTAAATTTAATGTAACAGATTTGGAATAACGGCTCAACGGAGCAATTTTTTAAGGAATTGACCGGTATAAGACCCGTCACAGCCGGCAACCTTTTCAGGCGTACCGCAGACAACTACCGTGCCGCCCTTATTCCCGCCTTCGGGGCCTAAATCAATAATATAGTCCGCAGTCTTAATAACATCTAAATTGTGCTCAATTACAAGCACGGTATTTCCTGCATCGACAAAGCGCTGCAAAACATCTATAAGCTTATGGACATCGGCGGTATGCAGTCCGGTAGTAGGCTCATCCAAAATATAAACCGTCTTGCCGGTAGGACGCTTTGAAAGCTCGGTAGCAAGCTTTACGCGCTGTGCCTCTCCCCCTGAAAGAGTGGTTGCAGGCTGTCCGATTTTAATATACCCGAGACCGACGTCAAATAACGTTTTTAACTTGCGGTGAATTTTGGGTATGCTTTCAAAGAAATTCATACCCTCCTCTACCGTCATCTCCAATACATCAAATATACTTTTGCCTTTATATTTCACGCTGAGTGTTTCGCGGTTATAGCGGCTGCCGCCGCAGACTTCGCAGGGAACGTATATGTCAGGCAGAAAATGCATTTCGATTTTTAGGATGCCGTCGCCCTGACAGGCCTCACAACGTCCGCCCTTTACATTGAAAGAAAAACGGCCTGCGGTATAGCCATGCATTTTAGCTTCTTTAGTAGAAGCGAACAACTCCCTTATATCGTTGAAAACACCGGTGTAAGTAGCCGGATTTGAACGCGGTGTTCTGCCTATCGGCGCCTGATCTATATTAATGACTTTATCGAGATTTTCTATTCCCTCAAAGGATTTGTATTTCCCGGGAAATGTCTTGGCATGATTAAGTTTGTTTGCCAGCACCTTATATACGATATCGTTTACGAATGAGGATTTTCCGCTGCCCGATACCCCTGTTACGCATACAAACATCCCGAGCGGTATTTTAACATTGATTTTTTTCAGATTGTTTTCTGCCGCGCCTTTGATTTCGAGGAAAGTGCCGTTCCCTTTGCGGCGTTTTTCGGGAACGGGAATCCTCCTGCGGCCGGTAAGATAATCAGAGGTTATGGATTCCTTACATTTTTCAAGCTCGCCGACAGTACCCGAAAAAACAATATTTCCGCCGTGTATACCGGCGAGATCGGAAGAGCACACGTCTGAACTCCAGTCACTGCATGAATCTCGTAT
>USHL01000221.1 GCA_900554525.1 uncultured Oscillospiraceae bacterium
TCGGCGGGGAATAAAAAGTTGCCCTTGTTTCGGCTCGTAAGGGCAAAAACAAGGGGAAACAGATAAGGTTTGAACGGAAAACAGGCGTGAAGCCTTGAAAAATCAATGGTTCTTGAGGATTTGATAGATAAAGTAAAATTTGTGTGCTATACTTCCCGTCCAAAATCCAATTCGGATTTTGTGTACCTTGAAAACCAAATAAAGTTGTTCAGGTGATTTCGTATAGTACATACAAAGAGGGAAGTCACATGAAAAGAGTATATTGTTTATACAGGGTTTCAACAAAAAGACAGGTTTCTAAGGTAATGGATTACGGCGGAGTAAAGGACGATATACCAATGCAAAAACAGGCGTGCCGCGAATTTGCGGACAGCCACGGCTGGATTATTTTAAAGGAATTTGAGGAAAAAGGCGTATCAGGCTTTAAGGTTTACGCTAAAAACCGCGACGCAATACAGGATTTAAAGGAGGCGGCGCTCAGAGAAGAGTTTAATATTCTGCTGGTCTTTATGTTTGACCGAATAGGCAGGATAGACGATGAAACGCCGTTTGTAGTCGAATGGTTTGTCAAACACGGAATAGAAGTATGGAGCGCCCGGGAGGGTGAGCAGCGCTTTGACAGCCATGTTGACAAGCTTACTAACTACATCAGATTCTGGCAGGCATCCGGTGAGAGCGAAAAAACCTCTATGCGGATTAAAACCCGTATGCACCAGCTTACTTTGGATGGAGTATACACCGGCGGTCCCGTACCCTTCGGTTACAAGCTTGTAGGCACAGGCAAAAAGAACCGCAAGGGCTATGAGATAAACAATCTTCAAATAGAAGAGGGCGAAGCCGAAATTGTCCGTATGATATTCAGCAAGGTTCGCTGTGAAGGCTACGGCTCTTACCGTATTGCTCAAATTCTTAACGACGGCAGAGTAAAAACACACAAGGGCAGTAAATTTCAAAGCACGACAATTCTGAGAATCCTTCGAAACAGAATATATACCGGTTATCTTGTATCCGGAGACGCGGTATCTCCTCACATTCCCGAGCTTCACATAATAGACAGTGAGGAATTTGAAGCGGTACAGTTTATTCTCAACCAAAGAAGCCGGAAGGATGAGGAAAAGCGCCAGATAGCAATGAATACCAAAGGCAAGGCTATGTTATCAGGCAATGTTTTTTGCGCGCACTGCGGGCACAGACTTACTACTATCTGTTATCAGGACAAATATGAGCGCAGGGACGGCTCGGTGCATATTACCAATATTATTAAATATTCCTGCTATCATAAGAGCAGAAAGCTTTGTGAATGCGACGGTGCGACAACATACCGCGCTGACCAGGTTGACGCTATTGTAACCGAGTTTTTGAAAAAGCTGTTTGACGCGCTTAATAATTCTCCCGACGAAGAACTGCTTGAAAGAGCTTTTAAGCGCCAGAATGACGCAGACAGGGCAAACCGCAAAAAGGTAGAGCAGGATCTCCAAAAGTCCTGCATACAGCTTGAAGAGCTGCAACTTGAAATAGGAAGAAGCTTGACCGGAGACAGCATATTCTCTAAAGCCGATCTTTCTACGGCGATACAAACCTTAAAGCTGCATATTGACGAATGCAAAAAACAGCTTTCGGAGTTAGAGGCTAAGGAAGAACAGGGACAGGAGGCACTCGAAAAATTCAGACCCGCGTTCAGCAGATTTAAAAGCTGGGCGGAAGAATTTGAAAATGCAACGCTGGAGCAAAAGAAAATGATTGCAGGTCAGCTTTTCCGCCGTGTTGAGGTAGGCAAAGGATATAAGGTACATATCGTAATGAATATGACTTATCAGCAATTCTGTGAGCAATGGCAGGGTATTACAGAACTTACTGCTGGATAAAAATGCTCTTTTCGGCTGAACTTGATAGGCAAAATGAATAAGACCGGAAACAAGCCTTTCCGGTATGTACACTAAACGAACGTGAGAGCATGCGGCTGTTAACCGCAGGGTCGTAGGTTCGAGTCCTACAATAGGCGCCAAAGAAACCCCGTAAACAAGCGTGTTTGCGGGGTTTTTCGTATTTTGGCGCCGGAGCAAAAAACAAATAAAGACGCGGAATTACAAACGAACGGTAGGGAAAATTACCGTTTAACTGTTAACCGCAAAAATTCACGTACAAAATCGCCTGATCAGCTTATTTGGCTTTCAACAGCGGAAGTAATTGAACAGGAGAAGGTATTTATGTACGACAGGAAAAAAGCATTTAAAAATCCGGTGTGTGAAGAAAGCATTTGCGGAAATACCCCAGATGTGGAAGTAAAGAATATTTCCGTTAAGAATCTCATTGAATATACAGATAAGAAGTTCAGCAGACTGTCCGGCCGGGATCAGCCGTTTTTACCATATGCCGATGATGTGCTTGATGAATTGCAGCAAAGCATTTCATTGAACGGAATAATCAATCCTCTTATTGTAAGACCCGGGAGTAACGGGAAGTATATAATCCTTTCCGGCAGAAACAGGTACAGAGCAGCCAAAAAACTCGGTATGCGCAGTGTGCCTGCGATAGTAAAAGATAACATCAGCGATGATGAAGCGGCGCAAATTCTTCTTGACAGTAATTTAAAACAGCGGCACGATCTCAGATACAGCGAAAAGGCATACGCTTACCGAATGGAGACAGAGATATTGAACCGTCAGGGAAAGCGTACCGATCTTGAGCATACCGTAACCGAAACGAAATTTCCCGACGGATATTACGCGGGGAGTTATCAGACAAGCTGGACGGTAACGCTTAATGAAAACACGCCGAACGCGACAGTAACCATAAACGCTGTCAATGAACAGATACCCGGCAGCTGTAAAATCGTGAAAACCTCCGAAGACGGAAAGGTTGACGGTATTTCGTTCAAAATAGAGGGGAACGGTATAAATAAAACCGTAACGACAAAGAACGGCGGACAGATAAAAATAGATAATTTAAAGCCGGGGATATATACGGTCACCGAAATAACCGAGGACAATTACGAGCCGCAGGAGACAAGGC
>USHL01000222.1 GCA_900554525.1 uncultured Oscillospiraceae bacterium
TTTTCATCATAATGAATGCCTTTAAGCCTATCGACGAGCTTTTTGCGTATCCTCCGAGATTTTACGTAAAAAATCCTACGCTGCAAAATTTTTCTGACCTGTTCAGCCTGACGAGCCAGACCAATATACCTATGAGCAGATATCTTATAAACAGCATAGTTTCCACATTTCTTACAGTGTTTCTCACTATTGTTTTTTCGGCGAGCGCAGGCTTTGCTCTTTCTAAAAAAAGGTTCAGGCTGAGAAGTACGCTTTTTAAAATCAACCAGACGGCGCTTATGTTCGTGCCGGTCGCCGTCCAGATACCGCGTTATTTTGTTATAGTTTATACCGGGCTCAGCGATAGTTTCTGGAGCAATATAATTCCGCTGCTGGCTGCGCCTACCTGTGTGTTTTTGCTTAAACAATTCATAGATCAGATACCGGACGCACTTATAGAGGCGGCGGTTATAGACGGCGCGGGAGATTTCACCATAATGCGCAGAATAATCTTCCCGCTCATAAGATCTCCGCTGTCCACTGTCGCTATAATCACTTTTCAGACGGCCTGGAATTCCGTGGAGGCTTCTACCTTTTATATTAACGACGATTCAATAAAGAATTTTGCTTTTTATGTCAGCACACTGAGCAATCAGTCGGGCAATGTTGTTGCGGGCGCGGGCGTATCGGCCGCTGCTACGCTTATAATGTTTCTGCCTAATCTGCTGCTGTTCATATTCCTTCAGTCACGTGTTATGAATTCAATGGTACATTCGGGTATCAAGTAAGGAGCGGTTTGTGAAAAAATTAGTTGCTTTATTGCTGCTTGCCGCAGTATCGGCGTCTCTGTTTACATTTGACGCTGCCGCGTCCGAAAGTACCGCCTATACCTTTACACAGTCGGTAAATAAGGAATGGATAAGGACGCAGGACGCTTATATGCCGTCGGGCGCTCTCCTGAACGGCGGAGAGCTTTCCTCTCCGAACGATTTGTTTATTTACGGTCAGAAGCTTTATATAGCCGATACCGAAAAGATAAATGAAGAGGAGACGGGAAGGGTACTCATATACGACACTGTCAGCGGTGATATTTCTGTTATAGGCAGCGGATTTCTTAAAAATCCCACGGGTGTTTTTGTCAATGATGAGGCGGTATTCGTGGCTGACAGAACAGGGGAGGCTGTGTATAAATTATCCCACGGCGGGGAAATACTTATGAAGCTTTCAAGACCCGACAGCTATCTCTTTTCGGAAAAAAGCCAATATGCGCCGACCAATGTGGCGGTCACTAAAGACGGGATAATTTTTGTCTGCGGGATGGGCTCGTATGAAGGTCTTATGCAGTTTGATAAGAACGGTGAGTTTCAGGGCTATTTCGCCGCCAACGAGACCGAGATGACCTTTACAGACAGGCTTCAGGAGCTGCTGTTCAATGAGGAACAGATGTCTTCTCTGCTCAACCGCATACCGAACCCGATTACAAATATAGATATTTCGGACCGTGACCTTGTATACAGCGTTACCCAGCTTGAGGCAACCACGCTCTGGTCGGTAGCTTCACAGTCGGAAAATGCGGTGAAGTATCATAATATGGCAGGTACCGATATATTATCCTCCGAGCTTATAGAGGGCGAGCATAATTTCTGTGATATCGCGGCATATAAGAACGATATAAGCTTCGCCGTCACTTCGACAGGGATCATTTATGAATACGACGGTTCGGGAAATGTGATTTTCTCTTTCGGGGGACTTTCAACATCCGGACGAAGCGGTCTTTTCGGCAATGCCGTTGCAATCGATGTCGACAGTGCGGGCAATCTCTATGTTCTTGATAAGGAACAGGCGCTGGTGCAGTTTTTTTATCCTACTGACTTTGCGGACACTACGCATACCGCGCTGTACAATCTTTCGAGGGGCGATTATCAGGACAGCGAAGATGACTGGCTTGAGCTGCTCAATCTGAACGGTATGTCCTTTATAGCGCATCAGGGCTACGGCAAGCTTCTTTACAAGCAGTCACGCTTTAGCGAGGCTGCTGAACAGTTCAAAATAATAAAAGACAAGGAAAGCTACTCCGAATGTATGTGGGAAATCAGAAATATATGGCTTCAGAAAAATCTGCCGTATCTGATTATCGCTTTAGCCGTTATCGCCGCTGTGTATTATACTGTCAGGTTTTTAAGAAAAAGGGGAATAATAAGACCCAGGCAAAAGAAAAGCGGCAAATTTTCCGCTCTATTTAAAAGACAGTGCTCCTATCTTACCGAAATGCTGAAAAATCCCTTTGACGGGTTTTATTATATAAAAAGAAAGCAGCATGGCGGAATTTTAAGCGCTACGGTTTTGTATATACTGACCTTTGCTGTTTATATATTAGATATGTTCGGCCGGGGATTTGCCTTTACTATGATAGATGCCGAGAATACCTATCTGCTTTCGGTAGCAGTGATGTTCATAGTGCCTGCTGCGCTGTGGGTTACCGGTAATTTCATGGTAAGCGCCATAAGCGAGGGCGAAGGTACTTTCAGGGCGGTATATACCGCAACGGCATATTCCTTTGTACCGTACCTTATTTTGGGACCTCTGGCGGTTATATCCACCTATGTTTTTACGCTTAACGAATCAATAGTGGTGGTGCTGCTGTGGACTGCCGGCGTAGCTTGGTCTGCGGTGCTTTTGTGTATCTCGGTAAAGGAAATACACAATTATACGGTTAAAGAAACTGTAAAAATAATTTTACTGACGCTTTTCTTTATGATTATGGCTGTGATTGTTTGCGTTATTGTTTATCTCATCATACAGCAGACCGTTATTTTTATAAAAGATATTATAAACGAGGTGGCATACCGTGTCGAAATGTAGAAATATTTCTGCCGGGCTGACGGCGGCGGTAATTTCAGCCTGTGTTTTATTGTCTTCGGCCTCAGGACCGTCCTCCGGTTCTGCCGGTGACGGTTTAGGCAGCGGCAATATTTACGAATACGAGGTGCTATCCAACCGACACACACAGT
>USHL01000223.1 GCA_900554525.1 uncultured Oscillospiraceae bacterium
AGCCGCCGCCATCAGAACAGGTCCCAGATCAGGACAATCGGAAATATCTATCACCGGACAGCCCCTGATTATCTTTGCAAAAAGCTTCTTATAAACCGAATCGCCCTGTACGCTGTTATAAGAAAGCCCGGCCACCGTGACATTTCCGCCTATTGTATTCAGCGCGTCGAAAAACGCCGCGTTTGAATAGTCGCCCTCAACCTTCAGCTCACGCTTCTTATAGCTTTGGCCGCCCTTGATATATATCGTGTTTTCGTCAAGCTTTGTTGTTCGGACGCCGAAATCAGCCAAGGCTTTAGCCGTCAGTGAGAGGTAAGATCCGCTCTCCAGCACTCCTGTAATATCTATTATGCTGTCACGCCCGACAAGCGGCAAAGCAAACATTAGTCCGCTTATAAACTGGCTGGAAATATCCCCCCGAACCGAATACCTGCCTGCCGTCAGTCTGCCCTTTAGCGTAACGGAATTTTTATCTTTAATGAACAGTAAAGACTGACTTCGGCACATATCCTCATAAACCGAAAGCGAGCGCTGCATCAGTCTTTCAGTGCCTTTAACGGTCATTTTTTCTCCAAATAGCAGACATATTGGTATAAGAAAACGCAGAGTACTTCCGCTTTCGTTGCAAAACAATTCTGTCGATCTCGGCTTTTTGCTTATATCAAGGCCGCCGATTTCAACAGCATCGCCTTCGATTCTGATATCCGCCCCAAGCGCTTCCAAACAGGAAAGCGTAGCCTTTATATCCTCGGAAAAGGCTATGCCGTTTATACGGCTCCCCCCTGACAGCGCGCCGCATATAAGATAGCGATGGGCCATGCTTTTAGACGGCGGAGCCAGAACCCTTCCGAAAGCCTTGCTTTTATTTATTTTAACAATCATTATTTTCTCCGTAGCTTTCAAGCAGAAATTCCATTGCCTCGGTATAACCCTTTATTCCATGACCGCATATTGTCTTTACGCAGGCAGAACGTATAAAGCTTATCTGCCTGAAATCCTCCCGCTTTGAAACATCGGAAATATGTACCTCTACCGCAGGGATTCCGACTGCCTTGAGCGCGTCAAGCAATGCAATGCTCGTATGCGTATACGCGCCCGGATTAAATACTATCCCGTCAACCGAATGATAGGCCTCCTGAATTTTATCCACCAGCGCGCCCTCATGATTTGACTGATAAATCTCGGCGTTAATACCGTTTTCCTCCGCAAAAGACCTGACCTCTCTGCAAAGCGTTTCGTAGCTTTCACTGCCGTATATTCCCGGTTCCCGTATGCCGAGCATATTTATGTTAGGTCCGTTAAGTACCAAAATTTTCATTGAAAAGCACCTCTTTTACAGCCTCTATATTGGTTTTAAGCTCTTTAACCGCATTTACCGTAGCATCCGCCGCAGCCTTATAGACAGAATATCTTTCTCTGTATCTCTTTTCCAGAAGCTCCCTGCTTGAGGAAAGCGGACGGTCGGACGTAACGGCAATATCTTCAATCGGACGGTCTATAAAAACAATAATACCGTTTTCCTTCAAAAGCTCGACATTGCGGCGGTTTAAAACCGCTCCGCCGCCCGTCGCAATTACACAGGACTGCTTCGCGGAAATATCTTTAATAACCTCCGCTTCAGTTCGCCTGAAAACCGCTTCGCCCTGTTTTTCTATTATATCGGCAATTTTCCTGCCTGTCCTTTTTACGATTTCGCGGTCCGTATCAATAAAAATTTTATCAGTAATTTCCGCCACTCTGCCGCCTATCGTGGTCTTTCCGCAGCCGGGCATCCCGATAAGCACTATATTCCGTTTTTCACGCACAAGCTTTTCATAGACCCTGTCGGTTTCGGATAGCGGAATTGCTTTTCCGGTAAACTTTTCAGCGGCAGATACCGCCTGCGCCACCAGCATATAAAGTCCGCCTGCAGCCTTCAGACCCCTTTCCCTCGCGTCAATCACAAGCGCGGAGGATAAGGGATTATAAACCGCGTCGACTACCGACTCTAACCTTGGGAAACGGCTTATATCTATCGCCGCCGACCCGATATTCGGGTACATGCCGCATGGCGTGGTGTTTATTATCACCTGTGCGTCAAAGTGACGTCCGATTGCCTCCTCATAAGTAAGAGCTCCTCCGCGGCCCCCGCGTGAAACACGGTATATTTCTTTTGCCGAGAGGCTTTCCGCCACGGCCACAGCCGTTTTAGAGGTACCGCCGCTGCCTAAAATCAGTACCTTCTTTTCTTTCAGATCTATTTTATTTTTAATAATCAGCGCTCGCATCCCATAAAAATCGGTATTATAACCGCAAAGTCTGCCGCTGTTATTTACTATCGTATTTACCGCGCCTATTCTGCGTGCGGTATCGCTTATTTCATCAAGGTAAGGGATAACCGCTTCTTTATACGGAATAGTTACGTTTATTGCTTTAAAATCCGCCGACCGCATAAACCCGTCGAGTCCGCCTCGCGGTATTTCCCTGAGCTCATATTCGTAATCGCAAAGCTCGTTGTGAATTATTTTTGAAAAGCTGTGAGCCAGCTTTTCACCAATACAGCCGTATTCCATTATCTGACCAACCAATCCGTTCCGAATCTTTCCGACAGCATATCGCACAAAGCAACAGCAGTCACACTGTCCACTACCACCCTTGCGCGGTGTACAATGCACGGGTCATGCCTGCCGCCCGCCGTAAGCTCGGTATTTTCTTTTTTGATAAAATCCACCGTCTGCTGGGTTTTATGTATAGTGGGAGTAGGCTTTACCGCCGTTCGGAAAACGACCGGCATACCGTTTGTTATGCCGCCGTTTATACCGCCGTTATTGTTTGTGACAGTCTCAATATTTCCGCCGCGTATACGGAAAGCGTCGTTCGCCTCACTTCCGCGCATATCGCTCAGCGCAAAACCGCCGCCAAATTCAACACCCTTTACGGCGGGAACCGAAAACAGTATCTGGGAAAGCCGGCTTTCGACGCTGCCGAACCAGGGCTCACCTGCTCCC
>USHL01000224.1 GCA_900554525.1 uncultured Oscillospiraceae bacterium
TAAAGGTAGCTATTGAAAATGCCTTTACCTGTATTGAATTTGTGGTAAAGCTTTTGGGAAACTGCGGAATAGGCGGGGTAAATGCTGCGTGTTTTTACAAGTTTTCCGACCTTCAGAATTTATTTGAGGATTATGCGGTTTACGAAGGTCCGTATCTCGGAAACGGCAATGAAAGCCTCGATGATATCGGGGAATATTTCGAAAAGCGCAATATCGCGGTGCGTACCGGTCTTACGGTCTGGTCGAATACCGCGCTGTTCTTCAGGCTTGTAAAGAGCAGGCTTATTCATAGGTATTATTAAAAAATGCGGCTGTGCTGTGAAGCCCGGCCGCATTGAATTTTCAGGATAATTCAATTCGTATATTCTAAAGTCCGGGAAATACCGGCGTTCTGAATAACGTTTATTGAATTTTTGCTGAAACCCGGTAAAAAGAAGCTGTCCCGTCTGGGACAGCCCCTTTCTGTTAGAGCCCGCAGACAATAAGTATGCTTATTGCCGCAAACCCGGACAATAAACATACCCTTCGGCCATCAGCACCGAGCGCTTTTGTAACAGGCGCTGTTTTGTCTGCCGCAGTCTGTTTTATGTCCGTTAATATTGTGTACGGTATATATGTCATTATTCAGTGAATCCGAAGAAAATTTTTCCCGAATAAATGATTCGGGTCATCTTTCCGCAAACTGAAAGGTATTTTAAAATGAACTATTCCGAAACTCTTGAATATATACATTCACTCGGCAATTTTTCCAAACCGGCGGGGCTTGAGCGAATGGAATGTCTGCTGTCAAAGCTCGGTTCGCCTGAGAAGGAGCTTTGTGCTCTGCATATCGCGGGGACAAACGGCAAGGGCTCGGTTTCGGCAATGCTCGCAAAAATTTTTGAAAATGCGGGCTTTAAAACGGGGCTTTTTATTTCGCCTTATATAATAGATTTCCGGGAACGCATTCAGATTAACGGTGAATTTATCCCCGAGACCTCGCTCGTAAAATATGCCGCAAAGGTAAAGTCGGCGGGAGTAGATGTCACCGAGTTTGAATTTATCACGGCTGCGGCGTTTTTGTATTTCCGTGATATGAAGTGCGATATAGTTATTGCCGAAACCGGACTTGGCGGCCGTCTGGACGCCACCAATACTCTCAAAAATGTCAGGGCGGCGGTCATAACCAGAATAGGTCTCGACCATACCGCGGTGCTCGGTGATACAATAGAAAAAATCGCTTATGAAAAAAGCGGAATTATAAAGGATTTTCCGGCGGTGACCTCTCCGTTTCAGCCGCCGGAGGCGCTTGGCGTCATCAGAAGGTACGCAAAAACGCTTTTTGTGCCCGATAAAACACAGCTTAAAATACTTAAAAGCGACGGCAAAGGAAACATATTTACCTATAAAGGGCGGGAATACCGCACCTCTCTGATAGGCGGATATCAGGTTGAAAACGCCGTAACAGCGCTGGAAGCCGTGAATGCGGCGGGCTTTGAATTGCCGTATGAAACGGTGCGCAGGGCGCTTTCGGCAACCTATTTTCCCGCGCGTATGGAGATAATCTCCGAGTCTCCCTTCGTCCTGCTCGACGGAGCGCATAATCCCGACGGCGCCGCTGCGCTAGCGGAATATCTGAAAAATCGCTCCGGTGAATTTACGGCGATAATCGGCGTGATGGCGGACAAGGATTATAAAGAGGTTCTGGCGCGAACTTTGCCGCTGTGCAGAGCGGCGGTCGCGGTTACGGTGGCCGGTATGCCGCGTTCGCTTACCGCCGAAAGGCTTTGCGCGGCGGCTTCGCAATACTGCTGCGCAATTCCGGCCGAATGCTACGATAATGCTGTTATGAAAGCGCTTGAGCTGGCGGACGGCGGGCCGCTGGTTGTTTTCGGCTCACTTTATCTTGCGGCGGGGATGCGGAACATTTTAAAAAATTTAAGTCGGCCGCGCTAATACGACAATATTTTTAAGGACAAGCCTTTATTATATATAAAGGCTTGTTTTTATTATTTGTACAGAGGTGTATACAATGTCAGTCGAAATAAAGGTGACGGGAGAGGTGGTCACAGCCTACCTTGGCGGGGAGCTGGATCATCACTCGGCCAAGGAAATGCGCGAGGCCATTGACAACTCGGTGGAGCTAAATATGCCGACGCTGCTTGTATTGGATTTCGGGAATATCAGTTTTATGGACAGCTCGGGAATAGGCCTGGTTATGGGCAGATACCGCAACCTTATAAAGACCGGGGCACAGCTTCATATAACGGGAGCGTCGCCGCAGATATATAAGGTGCTGAAGCTTGCCGGAATAGAACGCCTGGCAAAACTGGAAGGTAGGGTATAAAAATGCAGGTAAATAATAAATTCAGTATGAATCTTGCGGCGAAGTCCGCGAACGAGGGCTTTTCAAGGGCTTGTATTTCGGCCTTTGCCGCACAGCTCGACCCCACGCTTGAAGAAATAAACGATATAAAAACCGCTGTGTCGGAGGCGGTGACCAACTGTATCGTACATGCTTATAAGGATAAAATAGGGAAAATTTACATATCGGCAGAGCTGCTTGACAACAATTCTATAAGAATCAAAATCCGTGATACGGGATGCGGTATCGAAGATGTGGAAAAAGCTATGGAACCGCTTTATACCACTGTCGGAGGAGAGCGTGCGGGTCTCGGCTTTGCTGTAATGCAGAGCTTTATGGACAGCGTTCGTGTGCGTTCCGTGCCCGGCAAGGGAACCAGCATTGTGATGACCAAAAAGATAAGCCGCCGCTTTACGCTGAATGCTTAAGGAAAAAGAAGAACGCGACCGTTTTATAGAAACCAATTTAGGGCTTGTCCATTCCCTCTGCCGAAGATTTTCCGGAAGAGGGATAGAATATGACGATCTGTATCAGGCGGGCTGCATAGGATTGATACAGGCTGCCGATGCTTTCGACAGTGAAAGGGGGCATGAATAATAGAAATAACAGACATAATAGAAGT